>CAYGOX010000202.1:0-7451 GCA_964351485.1 uncultured Halioglobus sp. | reverse complement strand
CGGCCGTACCCAAGTCGGGCGACGAGTTCGTCAAGTGGCAAGACGGCTGGGGCTTACAGTGCGCCGACGTGCAGTCCATCTTTTGCACTGTCAGCATCCCGCCCGGTGCCGCCTCGGCTATCCTGGCGTCCTACGATACGGCGTCCATCCGCCCCGTCTTCAACAATGTCGGCATCGACACCGACGGCGACGGCATCCGCAACAGCGAAGACCCGGACGATGACAACGACGGCGTACTGGACGAGGACGACCTCGATCCGCTGGACCCGAATGTCACCACCACCTGCGGCGGTGCCGTGGAAGGTGTGGAGTTGATCGAAGCCATCAACTGGGCCGACCAGGGCAGCCAGACGCTCATACCCCTGCCTGCCAACGTGGTGTACTCAGCGCAGTTTACTGCCACTGCCAACCCGGGTTATGGCGGCCAGATCTCGGTGGCGTCTACCACCGGCAACTCCGGCGTACAGCGCCGTATCTGGATTTCGCAGTGTCCGGGTGGTGAGCCGCTGGCCGACCCGAAATGTGAGGAATTCGGCACCAGTTCTACCGTGGTCAAGTGGTTCCAGGGCGACAGTCACAGCAGCTATTGCAACCTGCAACCGCTGGATCGCTACTATCTCAATCACCAGAATGTGAACTGCGATTCCGAGACCTGTTCCATCTATCGCAATCTGTATAACAACGCCGAACCCTGATCGGTCGTGACTGACACGCCGGCGCAGACACCGCACCACGGCAGGCTGCAACGCCCGCCCGGTGCGAGTGGCTACCGCGTCGAGACATTTCGCGATGTACTGACCCGTCACGGGCTGACGATGACGCTTATCGCCGGCCTGTGCCTTATCACGCCCGGCGCGATCGCACTGCTGGACAGCACGACAGCGGCGTTTCGTACCGATCCAGTCAACTACGCCATCGCCGCGGGCTGCCTGCTGGCCT
The DNA here is from genome assembly GCA_964351485.1 of uncultured Halioglobus sp. Taxonomy (GTDB): domain Bacteria; phylum Pseudomonadota; class Gammaproteobacteria; order Pseudomonadales; family Halieaceae; genus Marimicrobium. Next base: position 6,512 of record CAYGOX010000202.1, on the reverse strand, counting down.
TCTTTGCGCACTGGAGCCGCCGGCGCGACTACCAGCCGCTGCGGCAATCGCAGTGGGTGGCCTATCTTCTGGGGATATCCGTGGTCGAGGAGGTAGCGTTCAGGCTGCTGCTGCCCGCCCTGTTCGAAACAGAGTTGCCGTGGTTACAGGCCCACCTCCTCAGCAACGCGCTGTTCGCCGCGCTGCACTACGTCACGCTGCGCTGGCGACTGGTCAATTGCATCGGCACCTTCGTCGGCGCCATGGGTCTGAGCTACCTGATGAACCAGGGTGACCTGGTGATGGTAATTATGGCCCACTGGGTAGGCACCTTTCTCAACACACCCTGGCCGCCGGGCACCCGCCGCCTCGTCAACAGGGCAATTCCGTAAATTCGCACGCCGATTGACGGCAATATTTCCCATGCATGCTCCCGTTTCAGCGTCTTTAATCAAGACAGGGACAATAACAACCACGGGGAAACATTGCGTTGACTAAGCATTTCGTCGAGAGACGCAAACACGAACGTTTCGATATCGCACAGGCCATCTACCTGGAGATACTGCAACGCGGCCACCGCCGCGCCACCAACAACACCGTCATCAAGTGCGAAACCGTGGACGTCTCAGTCCAGGGGTTGTGTATCTACGTGCCGATGGAGATCGCCCCGGGGACTAAACTGAATATTGCCGTGCCCGAAGAGGGCTGGGTGGAAAACCTCGAACTGCGCGGCGCGGTACGCTGGGTTCGTCCGGCACGCGACGGCGTGGGCTTCTGGCTGGGCCTGGAATTGCAGGACACCAGCAAGGAGAACATGGAGAAGTGGTTCAAGACGGTGAGCCTGCTGCGCCACCAGAAAAAGGCCTCCTGATCCGATCAAGGCGCAGGCGTGTACAATGCGGTATGCGACGTTCAATCCACTCCCGCTACCTCACCGCCGGCGCCTTCATCATGCTCAGCTCGCTGCTCACTGCCTGCACCAATCTCGCACTGCAGGCAATCAACACACCCTCCTACCTGTTCAGTGATCTGCAGTCACAGCGCGACATCGCCTACGGTGATGCCGACCACCAGCGGCTGGACCTGTTTCTGCCGCCGGCCGGCGCGCCCGACACCGGCGCCCTGGTGGTGTTTGTCTACGGAGGCAGCTGGACGAGCGGCACCAAGGAAGCGTATTACTTTGTCGCCGATGCGCTGACGCGGCACGGCTACGCCGTCGCGATTCCGGATTACATCAAGTACCCCGATGGCGTCTTTCCCGCCTTTGTCGAAGACATCGCCCTGGCAGTCGCCTGGCTGGAAAACAACGCGGAACACTACGGCAACCGACCGACACTCTACCTCATGGGGCATTCTGCCGGGGCGCACACCGGCGCGCTGTTGATCACCGACGAGCGCTACCTGGGGCGTCACGCGCTCGGGCGCGACACCATCGACGCGTACATCGGGCTGGCCGGCCCCTATGGCTTCAAACCGAAGGAGCAGAAGTTCCGCGATATCTTCGCCAACCTCGACGACTTCAACCAGATGCGCCCGCTGCACTTTGTCTCCGGCGTCGAACCACCGGTGCTGTTGCTGCACGGTGAGAAAGACACGACCGTCCTGCCAGTCAACACAAGGCAGTTCGCCGGCAAGATAGACGACACCGGCGGCAGGGCGGAGCACGTGATCTACGACGACCAGAGCCACGTCAGCCTGGTGCTCGCATTCTCCCGCGTGTTTGATCGCGAGGCCGGCGTGTTATCCGATGTGCTGGATTTCATGGGCAGGGTGCGTGACACATCCCGCCGGGACATTATCGACGCGCAGTAGACACTACAGTGGGCCGTAGGCCTTGGACGGCAGCCAGATCACCAGCGGTTCCCAGTTGAAAATAATCAGCAAACCAATGAGCTGGATGAGGATGAAGGGGATGACGCCGCGATAGATAGTCCCGACTTCAATCCCCGGCGGCGCGACGCCACGCAGGTAGAAAATGGCGAAACCCACCGGCGGGGTCAGGAAGCTGGTCTGCAGGCAGACGGCAAACATCACGGTAAACCACACCGGGTCGAATCCCAGGCCCACGATCACCGGCGAGACCAGCGGCAGCACGATCAGCGTGAGCTCGATCCAGTCCAGGAAAAAACCCAGCAGAAAGGTCGCGAACAAAATACAGATAACAATGCCGCCACCTTCGAATGGCAGCGACAGCAGGGCGCGCTCAATAAGCTGGTCGCCGCCCAAACCGCGCAGCACCAGCGAAAAGGCGGTGGCACCGATCAGGACGGCAAAGATAAACGCGGTGGTGCGCGTGGTCTCCTCCAGCACCTCGCGCAGCACCGGCAACGTAAGCGCGCCATTGAACCAGGCGAGCAGCAATGCACCGCCGGCCCCGACGCCGGCCGCCTCGGTGGGCGTGGCGATACCGAAAAAGATACTGCCCAGCACCGCGAGTATGAGGAACACCGCCGGCACGATGGCCTTGAACAGGTCGAGCACTGCGGCAAGATCAATGGGTTCGCCGCGCGCGGCAGGCGCGCGCTCGGGCTGCAGCAAGCCGACGATCAACAGGTAGATGACATAGAACAGCCCGAGCATCGCGCCCGGCAGCAGCGCGCCCATGAACAGGTCACCGACGCTCATGGTCATGCGGTCGGCCATCAACACCAGCATGATGCTCGGCGGGATCAGGATACCCAGCGTGCCCACGGCGCAAACCGTACCGGCGGCCAGTTCCTTGTCGTAATCGTTTTCCAGCATCACCGGCAGCCCCAGCAATGCCAGCAGGACGACCGAGGCGCCAATGATTCCGGTGGTTGCGGCCAGCAGGATTCCGATCACGGTAATGGTGATCGCCAGTCCGCCGCGCACCGGCCCCAGCAGGCGGGCAACGCTGGTTAAAAGATTGCGGGCCACGCCCGAGCGATCCAGCAGCAATCCCATGAGCACGAACATGGGCAATGCGACCATCACCCAGTTTTCCATGACATTCCACGTACGCTCAACCGTCAGCGAGGTGTAAGACCAGTCCACTCCCGTGACCAGCCCCAGGTCGATTTCCAGCACAATCGCCAGGGCCGTAAACAACACCGCAAGCCCGCCCAGCACCCAGGCAATAGGAAAGCCGGTAAACACCAGCGCGATAAAGCTGATGAACATGCACAGTGCGAGGATCTCACCCGGCGTCATTGCACCGCTCCGAAGAGAAAGCGCCAGACCCGGCTGAGGCGCGACAGCACGGCCATCAGCAACAGCGCAAAGGACAGCGGCAACACCGCCTTGATCGCCCAGCGCCACGGCAGACCGCCGGGCGCCTGGGACACTTCGGCGACTTCCCAGCTGGCGATCACAAAGGGCACGCCGTACCACAGCACCAGAACAATGAACGGCAGCAACGCCAGCAGGATGCCGTAGAGTTCCAGCCAGACACGCCACCGCGGTGGCAGGCGCTCGGACAGAACATCGACGCGGATGTGGGCGTCGGACTGGTAGGCGTAAGCAAAGCCCAGCAGGAAACCCAGCGAATAAAGGTGCCACTGGATCTCCTCCAGTTCCACCCGCCCCTCACCGAACACGTAACGCAGCAGCACGTTGCCCACGATGACGAACAGCAACACCAGCCAGATCCATGACAAACCCCGGCCGATGGCGGCCAGCACCGGGTCGATGCGCCGCGACAACGCGGTATGGGGCAGTTCCGGGAAGGCCATCAGAAATCGCGCGGCAGGTAGCCCAGTCGCTTCCAGGGCAGGTAGGCTTTGGAAAACGCGCGCTGCGAGGCCAGTACCGCGGCGAAATCCGCATCCGCCGCGGCCTCCTCGGCCATCACGTCCTGCGCGATACGCTGTAGTTCGCGCAGGATGTCTTCGTCGAGATAGCGTGCTGTCACACCCCGGGCGGCGAACCCGGCGATCACCGGCCCCTGGCGTGCCTCCGACGCGGCGAGACTCATCACGGTGCCCGTGTCACAGGCGGACTGCAGCATCTGCCGGTCCGCCGCGTCCAGTGCCTGCCAGCGGTCCAGGTTCACCACCATGTGCACTGCGGTGAAGGTCTGGTGCCATCCGGGAAAATAATTGTGCTTGGCCACGCGCGCGAAACCGAGCGCCTGGTCCATCGCCGGCAGCGAAAATTCCGTCGCGTCGATCGCGCCCTTCTCCAGCGCCTGGTAGATTTCCGACCCCGGCAGCATTGTCACCGACGCACCGGCACGCTCCATCACCTTGCCGCCGAGCCCGGCAAAGCGAATCTTGAGCCCGTTCAGGTCATCGAGCGATTCGATCGGCTCGCGAAACCAGCCGGCCGTTTCGGGGCCGATCACGCCGCACAGCAGCGGCTTGATGTTTTGCTTGGCATAAATGCCGTCAGCCAGCGCGTGGCCGCCACCCTCGTGCCACCAGGCGATGTACTCCCAGGGTTCAAGACCGAAGGGCGTGGCCGCCAGCAGGGCCGACGCGGGCACCTTGCCCTGGTCATAGCCCAGCCACGTGTGCCCCGCCGGCACCTTGTCGTCGCGCACCGCGTCAGTAATGGAAAACGCCGGCACCAGTTCACCCGGATCAAATACCTCAAGCTGCATGGCACCTGCGGACGCGGTCGCCAGCGCCTGTGCTACCCACACGGGGGTCTGCCCGAGGATGGGCGTGGTGCTGCTGATAGAAATGGGCAGGCGCCAGTGCAGTCGGCGCGCCTGCGTTGCCGGCTCACCGCGCGCATCAACTGTCTGTGGCGATGCACCGCCAACCGGGCGCAGCGCGAGGCTGGCGAGAATACCGACCCCGAAGGCGACAACGACCGCCAGGCCGGCGGCGCGATTAGACAACATGTGTTGACTCCGGCTCGATGACACAGGCACCTACTGTGCCGGGATGCCGATCAGCGATCAACCGGCAGATGTGTCGCCAGGAAGGCATCCATGGCCTCGAACAGCGCCAGGCGATTGCTCTCCTTGGTCAGGCCGTGGGAGCCGTTCTTCAGCTCCAGGTACTGATAATGCTTGCCGGATTTCTTCAGCGCGCGCGCCATTTTTTCACTCTGCGAATGCGGGACAACCCGGTCGCGATCACCGTGTGCCAGCAACACCGGCACCTTGATGCGGTCGGCGTGGTAAAGCGGCGACGTCGCACGCAGTTGATCGCTGTCGGTGCCGATCATTTCGTTCACAACCTTTTTGTTCAGGTAATTGCGCGCGTGGTTGCGCATATCCGTGAGTGATGAGATACCGGCGAAGCTGATCGCACACTGGTAGAGATCAGGGGTTTTGACGACACCCATCAGGGCGGCGTAGCCACCGTAACTGCTGCCGACAATGCAGACTCGGCGCGGATCGATCGCCCCCGTCTCTGCCAGCCAATTCACGCCATCCTCAAGATCGTCCTGCATCGCCAGCCCCCACTGCTGCAGCGACGCCGTACTGAAGTCGTGACCGTAATCGGAGGAACCGCGAAAGTTCGGCTGCAACACCGCATAGCCGCGATGCGTAAAAAAGTGCGCCCAGTAATCGAACCCACCGCGATTGGCCGCTTCGGGTCCGCCGTGGGGAAACAGGATGAGCGGCAGGTCTTCCTGCTGTTCTCCAACCGGCATCCACAGGTATCCCTCAATGACCTGCCCGTCACGCGCCTTGTAACTGATGCGACGCGAGTCGGCCAGGGGCTGATCCTCAAGCAACGGATAGTTGGAGATCAGGGGAGAAATTTTGCCTGCCTCCCGGTTACCCATGTAGTACATACCCGCTTTGTCCGCGGCGGAGGTGTACAACAGATAATCCTGCTCGTCATCGCTGAAGTTCACCAACCGGTTATGCGTGTCGGGGAAGGCGCGTTCCAGCGCATCCTGGAAGGCCTTCGCCTGCTCATCAAAAAACAGGATGCTACCGGCTGCGTACGCGTGGCGGACACCGACCACGTCGCCGGTCTTGGGCGAATGCACCAGGTCGCCGAGGATGTCGTAGTTCTCGTCCGCAACGACCAGTTCGCGATCAAAATTTTCCGAGGCCGTATCGATCGCGAAAACCGCGTAACGGCCCTCATGCGAATCGCGCACATACAGCCGGTGCGGATCCAGGCCAAACCCCAGCGGAACAAGGTCGGGGCGATCAAACGTCTTATAGGTTTCGAGCGTGTGCCACTTGTCGCTGTCGGCCCGCCGAACCCAGAGCGATCTTTCAGTGGTTTTCGCGTCAAACCCGTGTCCGGCGCGCACGCGCGCCTGCTGGTCTATCACCCAGGAGACAATCGGACTCTTGTGCCGCTGCACCGGCCGCCGCTTGCCGCTACTGACGTTGACCTTGTAAAGACCGGGCACCGTCGGCTTCTCAAGATCAAGCGCGAGCAGTACGTGGTCGGGATCATCCGGCAGCAGACTCACGATCCGATCCTGGAATTGCGAAAAATGTTGGTGACGGCCGCGATGACCCGGCCGCGCCAGTACTTTGAGTTCATCGGAATGAATGTCTCCCGATAAAAGCCGGGTTTCACCGCTGGCTATCCCGTACCGCCAATCGGGAAAGTAAAGCGACACCAGAAAACGCTCGGCATTGGCCCACTGCA
>CAYGOX010000201.1:0-7476 GCA_964351485.1 uncultured Halioglobus sp. | reverse complement strand
CGGTCTGGCCCGCGTCGGCGCCGTTGTTGACGAACACGTTGAACGCCTCTTCCACGCCGAGCTGGCGCGCCACCTTGCCCACGGCGAGCATCAGGTGCCCGAGCAGGGCCTGGTCTTCGGGCTGGGCGTCGGACAGCTTTTCAATAGCCTGCTTCGGGATTATCAACACGTGGACCGGTGCCTGCGGGTTGATGTCGTTGATCGCAATGCAATGCTCGTCCTCGTAGAGAAACTCCGAGGGGATCTCGCCACTGATGATTTTCCCGAAAATCGTGTCTGACATGCGCGTTGGCTCCCAATCGTCCCTGTACTAGCCCAGCTTCTCGTCGGCGGTAAGCTGGCGCGCCTCGCTCTCGAGCATCACGGGGATCCCGTCACGCACGGGGTAGGCCAGGCCGGAGGCCTTGCAGACCAGCTCGCCCTTCTCCTCGTCGTACTCTACCGGCGCCTTGGTCACCGGGCACACGAGGATACTCAAAAGCTTCTTGTCGATCATTGGACTTGCACCCGGCCTTAGCGAATTTCCAGCAGCCGCGCATTATACGGCCTTTTTGCCCGCTTGGGCACGGCCTGCAGCAGAAGGTTCAGGGGGCCGGATCGGGTTGCGCGGGCACCAGCAGGCCGGGGTCGATACGCCGGTCGCGCCAGTTCATGCGCCAGTCCAGGTGCGGCCCACTGGCGCGCCCGGTGGCGCCCACCGCGCCAATGCGATCCCCCGTGCGCAGCACCTGTCCCACCGTCACGTCCACCGCGCTCATGTGCAGGAAGGTCGAGGACAGCCGGTAGCCGTGATCCAGGATCACCGTGCCGCCGGAATAGAACAGGTCCGGCTCGGCCAGGGTGACGACACCGGGCGCCGGGGCCACCACTTCGGTGCCGGTGGGCCGCGCCACGTCGATGCCGTAGTGCGGCCGGCCGGGTTTGCCGTTGTACACGCGCTGGCTGCCGTATACGCCGGAAATGGGGCCCAGCAGCGGCCACTCGAACTGCCCCAGCACCGAGTGCAGCAGGGCGTCGTCGGCAAGGCGCGGCGCGCGGGCTTTGCGCACACTGGCGGCCTCGCGGCGGATACGCTCGAGCTGTTCCCTGGGCGGCGTGACGGTTTTTTGCGGCACGCCCTCCACACGCTGAATGCGGTATTCGCGCTGTGCGATAGCCAGTTGCTGCTCGCAGGGCTCGGGGCCGGCAACCTTTACCGTGGCGTGCGGCGCGGCATCGCGGCCGAAGCCGGCCAGCGTGGTGCCGTCGGCGAGCACGTCCAGCGCCTGGTCATCCAGTGTTACCGCGCTGCCGGGCGGTACGCTGAACCAGATCAGCCCGCCCTGTTGCAGCGAGCCGTTCACCGGAGGACAGTTGGCTGCCGCGCGCGCGGGCGCCAGTGCCAATACCAGTGCCGAAAGCACCACCGCCGCGCCCAATTGTGCGCGCGAGCGAGCTTTCAACCGATTGAACCGCAAACTGCGCATCGCCCGTCCCGCTACTGCCGCGCCGCCCAGCGCATGGCGCGGGCCATGAACTCGCGGTATTCGGGCATGCTGTAGGTGGCGGCCTGATGGCCGATGGCGCTGTACACGGCGCGACCGTCGCCCACGGCGTGACGCCAGGCCACGGGGTGTTCGCCGGGCATGGTGTCGATGCCGAAAAACGTCTTGCCCCTGGTGATATAGGAGTCTTCGTCGATGGTGAGCACGATCTCCGAACCGTTGTAGCGCGGGTTCTTCGCGAACGCGTACCACTCCTCCTGCGGCACGCGCCACGGCGAGGGCAGGTGATCGGTCAGTTCGGTGCCGCCGTCACCCGCGTGGATGTCGGCGTCCTGGAACTGCGGATCCATGGTGTGCCCGATGAACTGCGCGCCCACCAATGTGTCGACATACCAGTCCCACTGGTAGGAAGGGTCGCCGCCGGAACCGTGCACGCCGAGCCAGCCACCGCCGTGCTCCAGGTAGCCGCGCAGCGCCTCGCGCTGCTCCTGCGTGAGCACGTCGCCGGACACGTTGTTCCAGATCACCAGCTGAAAGCGGGCCAGGTCCTGCGCATTGTGGATGGCGCCGTTGTCGGTAACGAACACATCCCAGCCGTTGGCGCCTGCCAGTTCCGAGAACATGGCGTCAGCCGCAGGCAGCGCATCCTCGTGTATGAAGCCGTTGACCTTGTTGAAAACCAGCACCGCCGGCCGCTCAAAGGCCGTAACCGCCGGAGGCTCGGTGTCGTAATCCTTGCGCGGGATTATGCCGGCAGATTTCAGGGTGAGGTACAGTGCCAGCGCGCCCACCAGGGCCAGGCCCAGGAGCACCAGCAGCGTGATTTTCAGTATTTTCATGGTGTGTCCCACTCTCGCGGCAGCTCAGGCGGACGCATGTCTGCCCCGCGGCCGGCTGTTATCGTTGCCTGATCATACTGCCCGGGTGCGGGCCACTTCAATGGCCGGGGTGAGCTGCCGGGGATGGGCGGCTAGGCCTCGTACTCGATGAGGTTGATGGTCCACACCACCTGTCCGGCGGGGGTCCGCACGACGGCGTCCTCGCCCTCCTCCTTCTTCAACAGGGCGCGCGCCATGGGCGAGTCGATGGAAATGCGGTCCTTGCGGCCGTCGTAGATTTCATCGGGGCCGACAATCTGCAGGCGCTTGCACTCACCCTCCTCGGATTCGATCTCCACCCAGGCGCCGAAGAACACCCGCCCGTCCTGCTGCGGCGAGTAGTCGACGATCTGGATTTCTTCGAACAGCTTGCGCAGGTAGCGCACGCGCCGGTCGATCTCGCGCAGGCGCTTCTTGTTGTACTGGTAGTCGGCGTTTTCACTGCGATCGCCCAACGAGGCGGCCCAGGACACCTTGCGCGTGGTCTCGGGGCGCTCCTCGCGCCAGAGGTGGTCGAGTTCGAGCTTGAGCGCCTCGTAGCCGGCGCGGGTGATCAGCTTGGTCTTGGGCATGACGGCACAATGATCAGCTTAACGACGGCCGCGCGGCAGGCGATGCAGCACCCACATGAGCACGCCGCTGCTGGCCAGGCAGATCAACAGCAGCGCCGCGGCGTCCATCAGCCAGACCCCGGCGCTGCCCAGCAGCCGGCCACTGTGCAGATCCAGCAGCACGCGCTCCCAGGTCAGCCACTGGTCGCGCACCGGCAACGCCGCCCTGATCGGCTTTGGCAGCGGGCCCGGCGCGTGCTGCGCCACGGTGCTGCCGGCGTCCAGCAGGGTGTCAAAATCGAGTGCATCCAGGTCCGCCGCGTACCAGCGGCCCTCGCGCTGCACCGCCAGGCCGCGGGCCGATTCGCCCATACCGTCCAGGGGTGTGGGCAGGCCCGCGCTGGCGGTGATGGTCTCCACCAGTTCGCCGCCGGGCAGTATCAGCACCAGCTGGTCGGAACAGGCGGCGACAATAACCTCGCTCGTCTGCGCCGCGCCGACCAGTTCGCCGTAGCAGGTGGTGACCTCGCGCGCATCGAGGTAGATGTGGCCACCGCGCGACTGCGACACCCAGCCGCCGTCCAGGCGATAGCCGTCGCCGGGGGTGGCGCTGTCGCCGTAAACCCGCAGCAGCCAGGCGCTCTGCACGTAGGACTGGTCCAGCGCAAGGCCGGGGGAGTGATTCAGGGCAATGCCCGTGGAAGCCAGGACAAATACGAACAGCGCGGCCAACAGGCCGATACGGCGGTGCCAGCGCCACAGGGCGCCGACAAGTCGCTGCCCGCGGCGCACTAGGTGCGTTCCCGGGCGTCCAGCCAGAGCGCGGCGCGGGTGACTTTTTCTACGGCGCGCACGGAGAGCGTTGCCCCTGTGATGCCGTCAATCGTGTCAGATAAGTAACCATCGTCGCGCAGTTTAATTCCCGCAAACTGCGCGGTAAAGAAGGGGTAGCGAATCTCCCAGCCCCGGCTTTCGCGAAAGGCCAGTACCTCGACCCGCTCCACCTGGCCGTCAGCGACCACCACACCGAGGGTGATCGGCTTCACCTTGCCGATCTCCTCCATAATCCAGGCGGTCTTGCCACCGCACTCCCAGTAGCGCATCCGCAGGCCCGGCGGCAGCCACCCGATACTGTCGCGGGCGGCGTCGCGGGTGGACTGCGTCAACCACAGGGTATTGAGGCTTGCGGGCTGGCCGTCAAACGCCAGGGCGAGGAAATCATCCCGCGTGAGGTATTCCTCGCCATACGCAAAAAAGGCTGTCATCCACAGGATGACAGCCAATGCACCGCTCTGACCCAGTCGGTGCCCGCAACGCCTGGACATTACCAACTCCAGCCGATTCCCAGGTTGAGCCCTTCGAGTTCTTTCTCGTTGGCCGGTGCGTCCTGGAACTGGTAGTCCGCTTTCAGCACCACGTTGGGCTCAAGCCAATAGTTGATACCGATGTCCCACTGACTGAACTCGGTGTCGTTGCCACTGCCGGCCTGGTTGTCCCACTCGCTGTAGCGAGCGAACAGGCCCAGGTCGGGCAGCACCTTGTAGGACGGCTCGATGTACCAGCCTTCCTGCGTGTCAGCACCTTCGGCAATCTGCTCGATGTTGCTGTCGATATCCCAGCTCGCGGCCAGTGCGCGCAGGCCGAAAGGCCCGTTGGTGTAGGCCACGTGGGCGGAGAACAGGATGCCGTCGATCTCTTCGGTGTACTCACCCTGGTAGAGATCCTGCTGGTACTGCAGCGACGCCCCCACTTCCAGCCCGGCGATGCCGGTGTAGCGCAGCGACGCGGTGTAGGCCGGGTCGGATGCGTCCTGCTTGGACACTTTCTGGCGCCCGCTGCGAATCTTGAAATCGCCGGCAGCGGCATCCAGGCCCAGGCCCGAGGTGAACGCGGCTTCGTAATTCCAGCCCGGTGCCAGCTCACCGCCGACAGCGGCGCCCGCTTCCCACCAGGTGCTGGGAATAATCTGCGATTCGACGTTGTTGCGCTCGACGCCGTAGAAGGTGTCCGGCTCGTGGGTGAGGTTCAGAAGGCCCACGGGCATCAGGAACAGACCGCCGCGCACGTAGGTGTTGGGCGCGATGTCATGTTCGATGTAGGCCTGCTCCAGCTCCACGGCACCGTCGTTGTCGTCGTCGCTGAGAACCAGCGAGTGCTCCACTTCCAGTTCCGAGAAAAAGCGGGTCTTCTCGCTGAACTCGTGACCGAGGAAGACCACGAAGCGGTGGAAATCCACCTCGTCCTTGTCGCCGCCGTCACCGTTCTTGTTGTCGAGGTTGTTGTAGTGCAGCTCGCCGTAGTTGCCCACGGTGGTCTTGCTGGCGCGGCTGCTGCCGGCACCGGAGGCCATGGTCAGGCTCTCCTCCACGACCGTGGCGGTGGCGTCGACCTTCTCGGAGGTGAGCTTCACCTCCTGGTCGGTGTCGGCAATCTGCGCCTTGAGGCGTTTAATTTCCGCCTGCTGCTGTTGAATGATCTGCCACATCTCCTCCATGGAAGGAGTAGCGGCCATTGCGGTTGTCGAGAGCAGGCCCAGAGCGAGGCCTGCAGTCAGTTTTTTCATTGGAATGATCCCTTAATTTGCGTGCATTTCCCGAGGGAGATGGAAACATAATGCGAATCATTCTCAGTATCAACACTTTTCTACCTAAATTTTGCGGCTAACCTCCCCCGCCGGGCACGTAGCCGTCCGTGGTGCAGGGCAGGCTCGGATCACAGGTATCGACAAACTTGCCCTCGCCGGGCGGGCGCAGGAACGCGGATTTCTGGGCCTGGGCCAGCGGATCCTTGCGCGGCAGGCTGTGCGGGTCGTCGCCGAAATCCGGCTCGAAGGGCGGCAGGTTGGTGATCGGCGGTGGCGCCGTGCCCCCGTCGTTCGCCCCGCCGCCGAGCGGGCCGTCATCCCAGTAGGTCAGCACCGAACCGAAGTAATCCCCCGCCGGCACCGCTTCGATCCCAACAAAGGGGTTGGTGTCCGGGTGCCGCCCCGGCTCCAGCGCCGGCACGCGCAGCGGCGCGCCGATGGTGCGGGCCATGATCTCGGCCGTCCACGTGCTCACCTGGTGATCGCCATAAGCCACCTGCAGCAGCACCGCGTGCGCGGGCGTGTTGGGCAGCGGGTTGTTCTCAATGTGGTAGGCATAGCCGCTGGCCTCGGCGCGGTCCCACAGCATCTGCACCATGGACAGCAGGATGGTCTGGTCCTTGATGCTCGGGTAGCCGCCGCCGTCAGCGCCGGTGGCGGAGCCGCTGAAGATCAGCTCGTAGCTGGCAAAGTCGATGCTGCGACGCAGCAGGAAGCTGTAGGTCATGCCCGGCACGCCGAGCACGCCGCGTGTAACGTCCTGGATCAGACCCATCAGCGCGCCGCCGAGGATGCCGCCCTGGCTGTTACCGTCGTAGTACACGTGGGTGTTGTCAAACACCGGCATGTCCGCCGCACGGAACGCGTCGTGGGCGGCGAAACCGTCCGGGTGCTTGAGCAGGCGGGCCAGGAACATGAAGTTCAGGAAACCCTGCTGCTGGCGGTCGAACACCGGCTGAATGTGGCTGAAATCCTGCAGCGCCTCGATGGCCACGCCCACGTCCGCGGACGCAAACCCGGCCCAGTCGGTGGCGCAGAACATCATGTGGTGGTTCAGCGCCATGATATCGACATTGTTGCCGGTGCCACCGCGCACCTCGCGCGCACTGCCCAGCAGGCCGTGTCCGTACAGCGAGGGCCGCGCGACGACCAGGGGCGGCGCGTCGAAATCCACCGCCACCGTGCGCGGTACGCGGCAGATAAAGTTCGAGCTCAGCATATTGTCACCGCCGATGCGATCGGGCAGGCCGTCGTCGGGGGTGTCGTAGAAATACACCGAGCCGGGACCGCCGTCGTCCGAGTCGAGGAAGTTCGGCACCATATAGCTGCCAGTGATCTGGCGCGCGATCTGTTCGTCCTCGCCGTCCTGGCAGCCGTCGTCGCCGCACTCGGCGTAGTCAATGACTTCCTCAACCGTGAACATCGGCGCAGCATCTCCCAGCGCCGCGAAGGCCTCGTCGCGGATATGCACCGCGCGCCCGGTGATGTTCTCGACGCTGGCGATACTGAAATCCCAGGCCAGGTAGAGGTCTTCGCGGGCGATACCGGCCGCTTCGAGTTCGTCGAACATCGCGTTCATCATCGGGCGCCGCGCCTCGATGATGTCGTTGTCGGTGATCGTACCGTCGCGCAGCGCGGCGAACACCGGCGGCGCTTCGAGCGCGTTGCCCTCGCCGTCGACGAGATTGCGCAGGGCGACGATATAGCGCTCACCGCGCTCGAACTGCACCATGGGGCGGACAATAAATGTCTGCTCGGCCGGGTCGTCGGTGTTGGCGTCCAGTTCGGCGAACACCAGGTGCGGTTCGCCGGTGCTGGCGCGGATCACCTGGACCGGCGAATCGGCCTCCAGCGAGCGCGACAGGTCGGTAATGGCTGGCGCGCCGGACATCGCCAGGTCCACGCCCGGTATCTGCGCCACGATCATCTGCGAGGGGGAAAAGCCGTCGTTGCGGTTCCACTCGGTCATGTCGACGTGA
>CAYGOX010000200.1:0-7514 GCA_964351485.1 uncultured Halioglobus sp. | reverse complement strand
CCGGCTTGCCCAGCACGGGCGAGACCAGCGCCACACCGACCAGGATGGCGAACCCCGTCGCACGCCCATTGAGCAGCAAAAGCCGCACGAGTTCACGCTGGAGACGCCCCGCGGCGGGAAGAGACGCCTGGGCGGCGTCACGCCCGGACGCTGTCGACCTCGTTGTCGTCACATTGCTCAAGCCGCGCAATCACCTTGTGGTCAGGTGCCCCCACGATAACCGAAAGTGTGCAAAAAACAATCAGCCGCCACCCCGGGCGATCCTCTTACCGGGTGTTATCGGCGAGATAGCGCTCTACGGATTTCACCGCGCCGGGTATATCGAGGTCGCCGTGTTGCTTCCAGGGGTGAAAGCCGGGTCTAAAGAAGGCCAGCCAGTCGCGGGCTGGCCGCACGAGGAAGCCGTGGCGGGGGCCGAACAGGTATTTCGCGGCACTGGCCCAGGTCGACCAGCGCTTCAGGTTGCCGTCGTGCCACAACAGCCAGGTCGTGTTGATAAACGCGCCGAGCAGGAACAGGAAACTGGCCAGCAGCATGGTCAGGCGCAGTGCGACCGGGCCACCGCCGGTGGCCTGGTAGACATCAAAGGCAACGCCCTTGTGCTCAGTCTCCTCAACGGCGTGCCACTCGAACAGGGCCCTCACGCCCGGGTGCAGCCCTTCAAACTGCGCCTCGTCCCCCGTCAGCACCTGGTAGGCGAGGATGGCGGTGAAATGCTCCATACACACGGTGATAGCCAGCGCCAGGCGGCGCGCAAACGCGTTGGTTTTCCCGCGCCGGCTGAGACGGCGCAGCCCGCGGGCGACGAGGCGTTCGATGCTCGCCACAGGATAGCCATGGCGCGCCGCCAGTTCGTTCAGGGCCTCGTGCACCAGGGTGTGCTGGGCCTCCTGGGCGCAAAACGACCGGATTTCCTCCAGCAGCCGGGGGTCAGAAACCTGGTCGCGGTAGGCCAGTACCGAGCGGATGAAAAAGCGCTCTCCCTCCGGAAACAACAGCGACAGACCGTTCAGAAAGTGTGTCTTGAAGGCATCACCACCAAAGTAGTACTCCGGCGCATCAGCGGCGGCGCCGGCGTCAAAACGGCGTACAACAATCTCTACCGGTGTGTGCGACTGGCTCCCGGTCGCCTGACCGGCTGTGTGAGATGTGGCTGTTGTCATGGGAAGACTCCTCGGCGCGAGCGCGTCCGATTACAGATAACTTTAAACGTCTTTTACGGATAATATGATTATCTATATATTCCGTCAAGCGTTTACCTGTGTATACTGGACCCACGACTCTTTCACTGCGATGGCGCCCACAGACCCATGAGCCAGCCTTCAGCCGAACACGCCACAGGCGGCGCCATGCGAATTGGCGATCTCGCCCAGCGTACCGGCGTCTCGCGCGAGATGATCAAGTACTACCTGCGCGCCGGTCTCCTGCCGCAACCGGATAAACCCCGCGCCAACCTGTCGCTCTACAGCGAACAACACGTGTCACTGGTCAACCTGATCCTGCGCTTCCAGGCCCAGACCCGCCTCGCCCTGGCAGACATTGCCGAGGTTTTCAGCGGGGCGGCCTACGATCCGGGCGCAATTGAACTGGAGCTGCTGTCGGCCAGGCACACCGCCAGCGACGGTGAGACTATTCTTCCGCTGGAAGCGGCCGATGGGGAAACCGCCCACCTGGCATTGCCGGACGAGTTTCTCGCCCAGCTCAAGGACCACGGACTGATCGAATCATCCACCTCGCCATCCGAAGAGGAGCGCCAGAGCGCCGGCCTGCTGTGGGCCGCGTACAGCGAGGGGATTCCGATGGATTACTTCGTCGAGGCGCGCGAGAGCATTCACGCGCTGGCGACACTGCAGGTAAAAACACTGCTGGAGATCGAGCGCCCTCATCTGCAGTTCGGGGAGGTGATCGAGAGCATCACCGACGTCGACCGGATCATCAACCGCTGGATCATCAGCGAGAAAACCCGCCACGCGCGCACAACCTTCGCGCGCATTCTGGAGAATGCGGAAAAAGCGCTGTCCTCGGTGCACGACGCCATTTATGTACCCAGCGACGTCTTTCGCACCCGGCATGCGGTCGCGGCCACGCTCGACAGGATCGAAGCCGAGGCCCTGACAAAAATCGCCAGTGCAGCATCGCTCGACCACGCGTGTCGCACGGCGGTCCTGCTGGCAGACTACGCGCGCGCCATCCGCATCGCCGACCACGCCCTGTCGCTGAGGCCTGACGACGCGCTGTTTCTTGCGTATCGGTGCCTCGCGCTGGCCCTGGACAAGCGCCTGGACGACGCCATTATCTGGGCCCGGAAGCTCACGACGGCGCCGTCGCGCCACCCGGTGGTACTCGAAGCGCGACTCCTCACACTGCTGATGGAGGCGGCACGCCTGAGCGGCGTTTCGGATTCCTCGCAATTGCTCAAGGAAGCGGCAGAGCTGTTTCGCGATCCGGCCGACGTGCCCGCCAACTCACCCGCCGATGAAGTTGAGGCGACCCTGCTCGAGGCGCGCGCCAAAACCCTGTTTCCCGATGCCTACGCCTGGCGTGAGGGCGCCCGCGGTCGACTCGAAAACACGCTGACCGCGCTCACCGCCACGCCCGGACTGCAACTGCCGCACGAGGTACTGCGCGCAGTCTATACCGTCTATACCGCCTACTACCTCGGACAGCTGTATCGTGAGGAAGGCAAGGCTGCACAGGCCGCGAGCTGCTTCGAAACCGTGATCAAGCTCGACCCCGCCTCCAATTTCGGCCAGATGGCCTATCTTCAATTGACGTGACACAACAGAGGATGCATCCATGAGCGCGCGACCCCGAACCCTTGCCCTGACCCTCCTCGCCTGCCTGCTCACTGTTTTCAGTGTCCAGGCCCGCTCGGCACCGCTCGGCGATGGCTGGCAGCAGGTAAAGGACAAGGACGACGTACAGATTTATACCCGCACGGTGGAGGGCTCGGATTTCCTGGCCATAGCCGCCAGCACCGTAATGAGCGCGAGCAGTGAGCGCGTGGCAGACGCCCTGGGCGACGGCGAGGGCTGCGCCGCGTGGCGCAATATGTGCAAATCCTCGAAGGTGCTCGAAGTCGTCTCGGACACCGAGCGGCTGGTATACATGGTGCTCGACCTGCCCTGGCCGATCTCGGATCGCGACGTGGTCATGCGCACCGTCACCCGTATTGATCCGGCATCGCGAACCGCGGTGGTGTCACTGAATTCCGACTCAGGCGCCTACCCCAACCAGAAGCAGGTTCGCGCCGAGTGCAACGGCCAGTTCGTCATCAAGGTTCTGGACAGCGACAACGTCCAGGTCACCTATGAAATGCACGCCGATCTGGGCGGTGAAATTTCCGCCGACATGGTCAAGTCGCGCCAGGTGGCATCCACGCACAAAGAGATGCTCGCCCTGCGCGCACTGGTCGAGTAACACCGGCCGGTGGACAAACACCTGACCCACTGCAACGCGGACGATGAACGCCACCATCGCAGCCTCCTCTCGCCCGACGAGCAAAAACGCAACGACCGCCTCGGCCACCCCTCACTGCGCTCGCACGATGCGCATTGCCGCGGCCTGTTGCGCAGGCATCTCGGGGCGGTATTGGCCATCGACCCGGTGCAGGTCGCGCTGACCACCGCCGATGAGGGCAAGCCTGTGCTGGCCGACACCTCACCCGCAGTGCATTTCAATCTCAGTCACAGCGGCAACCAGCTCGCCCTGGCGCTGCGTGGTGACGGGGCCGTGGGCGTGGATCTGGAACGGATCGCGACGCACCGCGATGTCGACGCGCTCGCCCGGCGTTTTTTTGCCGAAGAGGAAGCGAATGCGCTGGCCACCCTGCTGCCGGCGGCGCGTATCGCACATTTCTACGCCTTGTGGACACTCAAGGAAGCGAGCCTGAAAGCGCGCGGCAAGGGCTTGTCCGGCGGACTCGCATCACCGCGGTTCACGCTGGCCGATACGGCCGAGGGCCAATCGCTGACAGTATCGGGCTGCCAAACTGACGCACCTGAACCCGACTGGTATTTCTCACTGCCGAGCGCACCCTGCGGCTACCGACTGGCCATTGCCGCACCGGATGCCGCCGATGGCCGAACGACCGTGGCGAGTTCCCCGCTGACCCGGGCGGCATCTATTCCTTGAGTTTGATATGCAGGCTGCCGTCGTCGATCTCGATCAGGTCCACGCCGGCGGAGAAACTCTGCCAGAAACCCGGCCCGCCGCCGAACTGCTCAACGAGGTCGACATTTTTCAGGTTGCCCAGCCAGGCATTGGGTAACGGCACACCCATGATGCTGATACCGCGCAACTTCACGATCGGCCGCTCGTCGCGATACGCGACCTCGACCCCGGCGTTAACGCGCAGGGTACGGCCACCGAACATCGGCATGTCCGGATCGACCGGGATCAGCAGCTTTGCGCTGGCCAGGTTGTCCGACAGGTCCACCGCAAAGCGTTTCGCCAGATCCGGATTGCTGGCGAGCATGGCGTTGAGCTCACGCTCGGACATGTGCACGCTGCGTTTTTCGGGGTTCTCCGAATAGGCCTGGGGTACCAGGCGCCCGTCGGCGTCAAACCGGTCGGCATCGCCAGCAGAGACATCCTTCGCGTCTTCAGCCGGCGCCGCGCGCTTTGCACCGGGCAGCAGCGCAGCGGGATCGACACCCAGGGTCAACAGTTTGTCATCCAGGGCGGCCTGCTCCTTTATGGACAGTTCCACCGGTTTGAAATCGGCGGGCACGATGTAGGTGCGGATAAACCAGTAACTCAGCGCCGCGCTGACCAGTACCGCCGCCAGTACGATCAACAGCACCTGCTTGCCGGAAAAACCCCGACGGGGGATCTCTTGCGCTTTTTCTTGTGCCAGTTCTTGCTGAACAACTTCGGCCACCGTCTCCTCCCGGCGCGATGCGCCCTGACCAACCCAACGTGTATATAGCGAAAAGCCTGCGCCAATACCAACGCAGGCGCCAGAAGTTACAGGAAACTTACGATTGCGCTATCCACCACTGCCGCGGGTCGAGCTGGTAGTACTGGCTCAATTGCTCATAGAGTTCAGGCCGGTGTTTGGCCAGCTCGTGCGGCTTTTCAAAAAACGTCTCGGTGGCCACAGCAAAAAATTCCGCCGGGTTGGTCGCACCGTAGGTGTCCATGACGGTGTCCTCATGGCGCCAGGCGCGCGCCTGCAGGTTGTCAAAATGACTCGAGAACACCGCCGACCAGGTGCGATAACTGTTGCGCCGCAGCGGCGGCGCGCCATTGGTGCTGCCGGAGGCGGCATCAAGCTGGTGGGCGAACTCGTGCAGCACCACGTTCTGGCCGTCATTGAAATCGCTCACGCCGTTCTCGACGCTGTCCCAGGCGAGAATCACCTTGCCGTCGCTCCAGGATTCACCGGCCAGGTCGCGCCCCCCGAAGGAGACCGTGCCGTCGTCGTGGTACTCCTCGCGATCCACCCGGAAGGTACTCGGGTAGACCAGGATCGAGCGCAAATCGGGATACACCGGCTGCTGGTTGTTCAGCAACAGCAGGCAGGCCTGGGCAGCGACGATCACGCGCATGTCATCGGTGACGACAAGACCGGCGCAGCCGTAGAAGACCTTGTCGTCGATAAAGACCTTCACCAGTTCACGCAGACGCTGCTGCTGCTCGGGCGGCAATGCCGGAAACACCGGAACAGCGCGCACCATCGCGTCCTCCCACTGCGCAGGGAAGGGGCGCTCCCGCAGGCGGCCCGACCGCCAGCGCCGATACAGCGTAAAGGCAACAGCCGCCAGCACGACCAGTGCCAGCGGCCACAGGGCCGTCATCGTGGTACTCCGCGCAGCTCAGCGTTCGAGAATAGCGGTAACACCCTGCCCTCCGGCCGCACAGATAGAAATCAGGCCGCGACCTTCACCGCGCTGTTCGAGCAGCTTCGCAAGTGTCGCCACGATGCGCCCGCCCGTGGCCGCGAAGGGATGTCCGGCGGCAATCGAACTGCCATTGACGTTCAACTTCGCGCGATCGATGCTGCCCAGCGGCGTGTCCAGCCCCAGTTTTTCCCGGCAGAACGTCGGGTCTTCCCAGGCCTTGAGCGTGGCCAGCACCTGGGCGGCAAACGCCTCGTGAATCTCGTAGTAATCGAAATCCTGCAGGGTGAGCCCGGCGCGCGCGAGCATCCTGGGCACCGCGTAGGCGGGCGCCAGCAGCAGGCCCTCGGGCGGACCGGATGCGCCGGTAAAATCCACCGCCGCCGTTTCCACCGCCACCAGCCAGGCCTGGACGGGCAGTTCGTGACGCGCCGCCCACTCCTCACTGGCCAGCAGCACGGCCGACGCGCCGTCGGTCAGCGTCGAGGAATTGCCCGCGGTCAATGTGCCCTGCCCGCTCTGTCTGTCGAAGGCCGGCTCGAGCCGGGCCAGCGCCTCGGCGCTGCTGCCCGGACGCAGGATGTTGTCCTTTTTCAGGCCCCGGAACGGCGTTACCAGGTCGTCGAAAAAACCCTCGTCGTAGGCCAGCGCCAGGTTCTGGTGACTGGCCAGCGCCAGCGCGTCCTGCGCCTGCCGCGAAATGCGCCACGCCTTGGCGGTCACCTCGGTATGTCCACCCATGCTCAAACCGGTGCGCGGCTCTTCATTGCGCGGAATATTGATACCCAGATGCCAGGGACGCAATCCCAGCAAGGCCTTGAAACGCTCGCCACCGGTACGGGCCGCGTTCACCCGCAACAGGACCTGGCGCAACCCTTCACTGACACCGATGGGCGCATCCGAGGTGGTATCGCTGCCGCAGGCGATGCCGCTGTCGATCTGGCCCAGCGCGATCTTGTTGGCGACGATATTCACCGCCTGCAGGCCGGTGCCGCAGGCCTGCTGGATATCGATGCAGGGAATTTCCGGCGGCAGCGCGGTACCCAGGGCGGACTCGCGCACGAGGTTGAAATCGCGCGAGTGTTTCATGACCGCCCCGCCGACAATCTCGCCGATGCCTTTCCCAGCGAGATGGAAGCGCTGTTCGAGACCAGCGAGCGCCGCCGTGAGCATCTCCTGGTTGCTGACTGCGGTGTACGCGGTGTTGGAACGCGCGAAGGGAATCCGGTTGCCGCCCAATATGGCGACGCGACGTACACTCTGGTTCATGGCTGAGCTCTCCTGCCTGGAAGGGTTACTGGCGAGTGTAGCACCGTGGCGAGAAAGCCGGGCATAATGCGAGGCGTCCGCGCAAACAACCCATCATCGGCCTGCCCGGCCCGGATCGCCACATGCTCTCTTTTACCGCGCTTGTCTGGATTGGCTTTCTGGTTTTCATCGCCGCTGTTGTCGCACTGGACCTGGGGGTATTCCACCGCAAGAGCCACGTGGTCACCCTGCCCGAGGCGCTCGGGTGGACCGCCATCTGGGTCTCCCTGGCGCTGGTGTTCAATGTCGGGGTGTATTTCCTCTATGAGCTCAACCCCTCGGGCTGGGACATGGACACCGACCAGCTCAGCGGCGCAGAAGCGGCCATCCAGTTTTTCACCGGCTACCTGGTCGAAAAATCGC
>CAYGOX010000199.1:2988-7519 GCA_964351485.1 uncultured Halioglobus sp. | reverse complement strand
CGCCGGCGCGGCCGGTGGCGTTCTCGGTGCCTACGGGCAACTTCGGCGATATCTTCGCCGGGTACCTGGCGCGGGAGATGGGCTTGCCGGTCGAACGGCTGATCATCGCCACCAACAGCAACGACGTGCTGCATCGCGTCATGACCACACAGACCTACGGTCGGCAGCCGCTCATGCACACCCTGTCGCCCAGCATGGATATCACGGTGTCGAGCAATTTCGAGCGCCTGCTGTTTGACCTCTACGACCGCGATGGGGATGCCATCGCCGACCTGATGCGGCAGTTCGATACCGGCGACATCACGTTCAACGATGCCGCCATGGCCCGCGCCCGGGCGCTGTTCTCCAGCGCCTGTGTCAGCGACGCGCAGACCTGCGAGCGTATCTTCGAAACGTTCCAGCAAAGCGAATACCTGCTCGATCCGCACAGCGCGATCGGCGTTGCCGCGGCGCTCGACGCCGAGGTCCCGGCCGGTACGCCGGTGGTGACCCTGGCGACAGCGCACCCGGCGAAATTCCCGGCTGCGATCGCCCGGGCCGGGCTGACGCAGGCGGTGCACCTGCCCCATCACCTGGAAGACCTGTTCGAGCGTGAAGAGCGTGTCGACGTGCTGCCCAACGACCTGGACGCGGTGCAGTCCTTCATGGCCGCCCATCTCACCGCCTGAGGCGGCGACTGATGTCTAAAGCAATTCGCAGGCGCGAGGTAGGGACGGATGACGACCTCGCGGCGGCGGACCTGCACCCGTTGCTCGCGCGTATTTATCGCGGCCGCGGGGTGACGTCGGCGGATGAACTCGCGCTCGATCTCGCCGCGCTGCTGCCCCCCGATGCGCTGTCCAACGCACCGGCAGCCGGCGCGCTGCTGGCCGATGCCATCGATGCACAGCTGCGCATCCTGGTGGTGGGTGATTTTGACGCCGACGGCGCCACCAGCACGGCCCTGTTTGTCACCGCCATGCGCGCGTTCGGGGCCGCCCACGTCGACTACCTGGTGCCGAATCGCTTCGAGTACGGCTACGGCCTGACCCCGGAAATCGTCGACCTCGCAATGCAGCGGCAGCCGGACCTCATCGTCACCGTGGACAACGGGATTGCCAGCATCGAGGGTGTGGCGCGAGCGAGCGAGCTGGGTATCCGCACATTGATTACCGATCACCACCTGCCCGGGGCGACCCTGCCCGCGGCCGAGCTGATCGTTAATCCCAATCAGCCCGGGTGTACGTTTCCCTCCAAGTGCCTGGCCGGAGTCGGCGTCATCTTCTACCTGATGATGGCGCTGCGCATCGAACTGCGCCGCCGCGGCAGTGAGGGCGCCGACGTCAACCTGGGCCAGTTTCTCGACCTTGTGGCTCTGGGGACCGTGGCCGACGTGGTGCCGCTGGACCGCAACAACCGCATTCTGGTTGCGGCCGGACTGCAGCGCATCCGGTCGGGTCAGGCGCGTCCGGGCATACTGGCGCTGCTGCGCATCGCGTCGCGCGATTTCCGGTCGATTGTCGCATCCGACCTGGGCTTCGCCGTGGGTCCTCGAATTAATGCCGCGGGGCGGCTGGATGACATGTCGGTCGGCATTGAGTGCCTGCTGGCCGAGACCGACGCTGAGGCGGGCCGGTACGCGGCTCAGCTGCAGCAACTCAACGACGAGCGCCGCGTCATCGAGCGCGACATGCAGACGACAGCTATGCAAATACTTGCAAGCATGGCGCTGGATGAGCCCGGCAGCGCCCCGGTGGCGGTGGCTTTGTACCGGCAGGACTGGCACCAGGGCGTGATCGGCATCCTCGCTTCGCGGATCAAGGATCGGCTGCACCGGCCCACCATCGCCTTCGCGGACGGTGACGACGGCCAGATCAAGGGCTCGGCCCGGTCGATCCGGGGAATCCATATCCGCGATGTACTCGACGCCGTGGCCACTCGCCATCCCGGCCTCATTACACGCTTCGGCGGCCACGCGATGGCGGCGGGCCTGACCCTGCCGCGCGAGCGCTATGACGATTTCGCCGCGGCATTTGTCGAGGAGGTCGAACGCCAGGCAGACCCGGTGCTGCTGCAGGCAGTCATCGAGTCTGATGGAGAGCTGCAGGCCTCGGATTTTGACCTGGAACTGGCCCAGACGCTGCGCTTCGCCGGGCCGTGGGGACAGCATTTCCCCGAACCGGTCTTCGATGGCCGGTTCGCTGTCATCAGTCAGCGGTTGGTCGGCGAACGGCACCTGAAGCTGGTCCTGTCGCCCGATGGCGGCCAGACGCTGGTGGACGGGATCGCGTTCAATATTGATCCCGAGCGCTGGCCCGACGAGCGCGTTGCCACTGTCGATCTCGCGTACCGCCTGGACGTGAACGAGTTTCGCGGGCAGCGTTCGGTGCAGGTCATGGTGGAGCAGCTCGAGCCTGTCTGAGGGTTTGCCGGCGCGCCAGCCGGTAAGGATCACAGTGCGTAAAAAGCACCCTTGACCTTCCAGTGACAGGAAGGTTTACATTACCCCTGAATCATCGATTTGAGGGGCCTATGAACATCTCTGAAGCGGCCCGCCGCAGCGGGCTCAGTGCAAAGACGATCCGTTACTACGAAGACATCGAGCTGATCGCTCCTGCGAGTCGGGGTGAGAACGGCTACCGCCAGTACGACGCGGCCTCGGTGGAGGAGCTGCATTTCCTGGCACGGGCGCGACAGGTCGGTTTCGACCTGCAGGAGTGTCGCCAGCTGCTGGACCTGCAGCGCAACGTCAACCGGCAGAGTCGTCACGCGCGTGAACTGGTGCTGGAAAAGTCCGCCCAGTTACAGGAGCGCATCGAGCAGTTGCAGGCCATGCAGGCGGTCCTGGGCGATATGGCCAGCCGCTGCCACGGCGATGAAGGTCCCGAGTGCGCCATTCTGGAAGACCTGTCCGGAGCGGCGAAGGAGGCATCATGAACACGAGTCATTCCACCGGGCACGAAACCGGCGGCTGCGGCGGCTGTGGCGCTGAGCCGCAACCGGCAGTCACTCCGGATTGCCATTCCCCGGCTGTCGAGGCAGACGCCTGCTGTGAAGCGCCCGCGCGCCGCGACTATCTGCTCTGGGGCAGTTTACTGATCGTGGCGGTCGCCTATCCGCTGGGCGGTTTTATGCAGCACGACCACGCGTCTGCGCTGGGGCTGTTCACCGGCGGCATTTTCGAACTGGCCAACCGCATGTGGTGGGGCATCCTGGTCGGCGTCCTGTTTGTCGGACTGCTCAGTCGGGTGCCGCGCGAACTGGTGATGGGCATGCTCGGCCGCGAGCGCGGTGTGTGTGGCCTGTTTCGCGCCACGCTGGCGGGTGTGTTTCTCGATCTTTGCAGCCACGGCATTCTCGCGGTCGGCATGAAGCTGTACGAACGCGGCGCCAGTACCGGCCAGGTCATGGCCTTCCTGCTGGCCAGTCCCTGGAACTCGCTGTCGCTGACCCTGATCCTGGTCGGCCTGATCGGCCTGGGGTGGACGCTGCTGTTTATCGCGCTGTCCCTGGTGATCGGGGTGATAACCGGCGCCATTTTCGAGGCGGTGGAGCGCCGCGGCGCGCTGCCGGCCAATCCCTACCGCGAACAGATGGCGGCGGCGCGGCCGCTGGGTGAGATCTTCGCCGAGTTTCGCCGCAGTGTGCAGTTTTCCGCCAGCGGCTCCGCCGGTATCGTGCGCGACGGCATCGCGGGTTCGCGGGTCGTTATCCGCTGGGCGCTCTTTGGCCTCGTCCTGGCGGCCCTCATCCGGGCACTGGTGCCTGAAGACGCGTTTGCCACCTGGTTCGGGGCGAGTGTGGCCGGTTTGTGGCTGACATTGCTGGCAGCCACCGTGATCGAGGTGTGCTCCGAGGGTGCGACGCCGATTGCCGCAGACCTGATGAACCGCGCCAATGCGCCGGGCAACAGCTTCACGTTTTTGATGGCCGGCGTCGCCACCGACTACACCGAGATCATGTCGATTCGCGACACCATGCAGTCCTGGAAAATCGCACTGTTCCTGCCGCTGGTGACGGTACCGCAGGTCATGTTGATCGGATTCGTACTCAACCAGCTATAAGCGTCGCGGGCCTCGGGCCCGCCCGTGGCCCGGCGACGGATTTGAACCTGTCGCTGGGCTACCGCGTGCGGTAGAATGCGCGGCTTTGTAATACTGCGACAGACCACCATGCTCGAGATCAACCCGCTGCTGAATCAACTCAAGGATATCGAGGCGCGCACCGACGTGCTTAGGGGGTATCTTTGACTTTGATCACCGTAAAGAGCGCCTCGCCGAAGTAGAACTGGAACTGGCCGAACCCTCGGTCTGGGACGATCCCGAACGCGCCCAGGCGCTGGGCCGCGAGCAGTCTTCCCTCGAATCGATTGTCCACACGCTGGTGCAACTCGACGGCGGCGCCAACGACGCCCGTGACCTGCTGGAAATGGCGGCGGCGGAAGACGACCAGGGCACCGTCGACGAGATCTCGCGCGATATCGAGGCCATGCTCCGGCAGCTCGAACAACTGGAGTTTCGCCGCATGTTCGACGGCGAAATGGACGCCAACA
>CAYGOX010000199.1:0-2978 GCA_964351485.1 uncultured Halioglobus sp. | reverse complement strand
TCACCGGGAATCGATCGGCTATGACTTCGACCAGGCCGCAGAGGAAAACGACGAAGACGCGGTGAATGAGCTGATCCAGGATCTGGAGCGCTATGAAACCCGCGTCGCCGGGCTGGAATTCCAGCGTATGTTTGCCGGTGAGACGGATGCCTGTAATGCCTTTCTGGACATCCAGGCCGGCTCCGGCGGCACCGAGGCGCAGGACTGGGCCGAGATGCTGCTGCGCATGTACCTGCGCTGGGGTGAAGCCAGGGGGTTCAAGACAGAACTCATCGAGGCCTCCGGCGGCGACGTGGCGGGCATCAAGAGCGCGACAATCAAGTTCGAGGGTGAGTACGCCTTCGGCTGGCTGCGCACCGAAACCGGTGTCCACCGGCTGGTGCGCAAGTCGCCGTTCGATTCGGGCAATCGGCGTCACACGTCGTTCGCCTCGATCTTCGTGTCTCCGGAAATCGACGACAACATCGAAATCGATATCAACCCCGCCGACCTGCGCGTGGACACCTACCGGGCCAGTGGCGCCGGCGGGCAGCACGTCAACAAGACCGATTCTGCCGTGCGCATCACGCCAGAACCGTGACAACGCCATGAAGCTGCTGCGCGCCAAACTCTACGAACTGGAGGTCCTCAAGCGCAGCGAGGAAAAACAGGCGATGGAAGACAACAAAGCCGATATCGGTTGGGGCAGCCAGATACGCTCCTACGTGCTCGATTCCTCACGGATCAAGGATCTGCGGACCGGCGTGGAAACCAGCAACACGCAGGCGGTGCTCGACGGTGATATCGACCCCTTTATCGAAGCCTCGCTCAAGAGCGGGTTGTAGAGGCTTTGAGTGATTGTCAGTGATTTTCAGTGAGTAGAAAGCGGAACCAGGCACATGAGCGAACAGGACAACGGCGCTAACGCGTCACAGGATGAAAACAAGCTCATCGCCGAGCGGCGCGCGAAACTCGATGCGTTGCGCGAGGTGGGCGTGGCGTTTCCCAACGATTTCCGCCGCACCGCCGAAGCGGCCGATCTCAACGCGCGCTACGGCGACCAGACCAAGGAAGCGCTCGAAGCGGCCAACGAAGTCTACAGCGTGGCGGGGCGCCTGGTTCGCAATCGCGGCGCCTTCCTGTTGATGCAGGACGGGTCCGACGCGATCCAGCTGTACGTCAACCGCAAGGCGCTGGATGAGGACACGCTGGCGTCGATCAAGTCCTGGGATCTGGGTGACATCGTCGCCGCCACTGGTCCCATTCACAAGTCGGGTAAGGGCGACCTGTATATCAACATGGAGTCCGCGCGCCTGCTGACCAAGGCGCTGCGCCCGCTGCCGGACAAGTATCACGGCCTGGCCGACCAGGAGATGCGCTATCGCCAGCGCTATGTGGATCTCATCGTCAGCGAGGAGTCGCGCCAGGTGTTCCGCACCCGCTCGCGCATCATCGAGTTCATCCGCAACTACATGAGTGGTCGCGACTTCATGGAGGTGGAGACGCCGATGATGCAGCCGATTCCCGGCGGCGCCACGGCCAGGCCCTTCGTGACCCACCACAACGCGCTGGACCTGGACATGTACCTGCGCATTGCGCCGGAGCTGTATCTCAAGCGGCTGGTTGTGGGCGGCTTCGAGCGCGTGTTCGAAATCAATCGCAGCTTCCGCAACGAGGGCCTGTCCACACGGCACAACCCCGAGTTCACCATGCTGGAGTTCTACTGGGCGTACGCGGCGTACGAAGACGCGATGAACCTGACCGAGGACATGCTGCGCGAGCTGACCCGCGAGGTGCTCGGCAGCACCGTGGTCGAGTACCAGGGCAGCACCTACGATTTTGCGCAGCCGTTTGCCCGCATGACCGTGTTTGATTCGATCCTGCACTTCAACCCGGACATTACGGCGCAGCAGTTGGGCGATGAGGCCGCGGCGCGCGACATTGCCAGCGGCCTGGGTATCGAACTGAAGCCCGGCTGGGGGCTGGGCAAGGTCCAGATCGAAATTTTCGAGAAGACGGTGGAACACCGGCTCGACCAGCCGACTTTTATCACGGCCTACCCGACGGAGGTGTCGCCGCTGTCACGTCGCAGCGACGACGATCCTTTCGTGACCGACCGGTTCGAGTTTTTTGTCGGCGGCCGCGAGCTGGCCAACGGCTTCTCCGAGTTGAACGACCCGGAGGACCAGGCCGAGCGCTTCCTTGCGCAGGTGGCGGAGAAGGACGCCGGCGACGACGAGGCCATGCACTACGATCACGATTACATCCGAGCCCTGGAATACGGTCTGCCGCCGACGGTGGGAGAGGGTATCGGTATCGACCGGCTGGTGATGTTGTTTACCAATGCCGCGTCCATCCGCGACGTGCTGCTGTTCCCGCATATGCGGCCCGAGTGACGGCCGATGTATGCCCCACGTTGACCGCAATCGGTTACACTGCCGCCGTGCGGCCGCTATCGAGGGGTAAGGAATGACCGTGAAAACTCTGCGCAGGACCTGCCTTGTACTGGCCGTTGCCGCTTTGCCGGCCTGCACGACCGTTCAGTTCCTGCCGTCTCCGGACGGCGAGCCGGATATCGCCGCCTCGGTGCCCGCATCCGATATTCCTGAGCTGGAGCTGAACCTGGAGCAGCCCGAGCCGGTCGAATGCGTGCGCGACGAGGACGCGGACTACACCTTCCTGGAAAAAGGCTTCAGCCTGTTGGTCGCCGACGACCATATCGAGGCGGTGCGCTACTTCCAGACTTACCAGCGCCGGGAGGCTTCGCCGCGGGCAGACTGGGAGGCGGGCATTGCGATCGCCTACGCCAGCATCCTGCCGCAGAGCCCGTTTTATGATCCGCAGGCGGCCCGGCGCTCTTTCAATCAGCTGGTCAAGACCCAGCCCGAGGGGGTGCAGGTGCACGAGAAAGTGTTGTTCATGCGCGATGCGCTGGCGACGCTGATTGCACTGAACCGCCAGGTGGGTGCGTTGCAGCGCGACAAGGCCGCGCTGGAGAG
>CAYGOX010000198.1:5705-7592 GCA_964351485.1 uncultured Halioglobus sp. | reverse complement strand
GACCGCATCGAGGCTGAAAAGAAAAAAGGCAAGGTCAACGTGCAGCGCTTCAAGGGCCTGGGCGAAATGAACCCGATGCAGTTGCGCGAGACCACCATGGATCCCGATACCCGCCGCCTGGTGCGGCTGGTACTGGACGCCGGCGACGGCACCAACAAGATGCTCGACATGCTGTTGGCCAACAAGCGCGCCGGCGACCGCAAGACATGGCTGGAGAAGAAAGGCGACCTGGCTGAGGTGGCCCTGTAGCCGCTCACGTTCAACAGGAGATGACAATGAATACTGCAGCAACTGGTTGGAAAAGCGCGTTGGCGCTGGCAATGCTGGTCGCCAGCACGTTTGTTCAGGCGGGCTGGGAGCTCGATAACGCACGTTCCGAGCTGAATTTCATTTCCATCAAGAACGCGGCGGTAGCCGAGACTCACCGCTTTCGCGAGTTGTCCGGCAGTATCGCCGACGACGGTGCCGCCAGCGTGACGATCGACCTTGCCAGCGTCGATACGCTGATCGAAATCCGCGACGAGCGCATGCGCGATCTGCTGTTCAACACGCTCAAGTTCCCCAGCGCCCAGCTGAGCGCCAGTGTTGAGGCAGACCTGCTCGATGCAGTGACGGACGGCGAGATTGTCGCGCTGGACCTGCCGGTCACGCTGTCCCTGCACGGCGTTAGCAAAACCGTTAACGTCCCGGTGGTTGCCGCCGGCAATGACGATGAATTGCGGGTCTCCAGTGCGCGACCTGTCGTGATCAACGCGCAGGATTTCTCGCTGGCCGACGGCATCACCGCGCTGCAGAAAATAGCCGGCCTGCAATCGATTGCCACCGCTGTGCCGATCACGGTGAACCTGGTGTTCACGAACGCCGACTGACGCCTGCCGCGGTGTCCCGCGAGATTACGCACTCGGTCATCGACGCCGATGGGGTGTCTCTGCACCTCGCGGTCGCCGGTGACGGCCCCCTCGTAGTCCTGTGCCATGGCTTTCCCGGTCTGTGGTACAGCTGGCGTCACCAGCTTTCCGCCTTCGCCGATGCCGGCTACCGCGCTGTTGCGCTGGACATGCGGGGTTACGGACGCAGCGCGCGCCCCGGGCAGGTCGCCGACTACGGCCTGGACCGCACCAGCCGCGATGTCTTGAGCGTGCTCGATCACTTCGGTGCGCAACGCGCCATCGTGATCGGCCATGACTTTGGCGCCAATCTCGCCTGGCACCTGGCCGTACATCACCCGGATCGACTGCGCGGCGTCGCCGCGTTGTGTGTGCCGTTCGGCATGAGCCTCGCGGGCGGTTGCGATGTGTTGCCCTCCACGCTCTATGCCGACATCGCCCGCAACCATTTCTTTCACATGCACTACTATCAGGCGCCGGGCGTTGCCGAGGCGGGAACACGCGGGCGGGAACGGGAGTTCCTGGCCAAATTGTTCTGGGCGCTGTCTGCTGAAGGTCAGTTGCTCGACTGGGTGAATGTGCCGGCCGAGGGCACCGCCTACGTCGATGCGCTGGCGCAGCCGACTGCGCAGCCGCCCTGGGCCTGGCTGTCCGCCGAGGATTTCGAGGTGTATGTGAGCGAGTACCTGTATGCGGGACAGGACGTGGCGTTCGCCGGGGGCATCAATGGTTATCGCGCGATGGATCACAACTGGCGCCTGTTCGGGAACACCGCCACACGCGAGGTGCATATACCTGCCGTGTTTATCGGGGGTGAAGAAGACCCGACCGTCAAGCTCGGTGGCCCGGAAGATTTCGACGTGATGCGCCGGCAGGTCAAGGACCTGCGCGGCCTGACGCTGGTGCCCGACGCGGGACACTTCGTGCCGCAGGAACAGCCGGCGCGATGCAATGAACTGCTGCTGGATTTCTGCGCGCAGCTAGCGTCCGCAGACTGAGG
>CAYGOX010000198.1:5447-5695 GCA_964351485.1 uncultured Halioglobus sp. | reverse complement strand
TCGGCGGCACCTGGCGCTGGCCGGCCGCCGGGCTGCGCAGTCGCTCAGCGTAGCGCTGCGCTTCTTCTACCCGACCCATACCGCGCAGGTAATTGACCAGGGCACCGAGCACCTGGGCATCGCCCGGTGTCGCGCGCAGCAGTTGCCGCAGCTGCGTCACGGCGGCCTCGGGCTGACCGAGATCGTGCAGGGCGACCGCGTAGACGAAACGGTGCCGGGTGCCGCCGGTTTCCAGTGCAGCGGCGCGC
>CAYGOX010000198.1:1928-5437 GCA_964351485.1 uncultured Halioglobus sp. | reverse complement strand
GCGTGCGGCAACCATGAAATCGACCGCAACAAGCGCGGTAATATCCGCAACCGTGAAGGAAACCCCGGCGACGAACTCCGAGTTGCATAGCCGCTCATCCAGCATCCCCAGGCGTTCCAGCGCCTTGTCCTTGTTGCCCGCGCGAGTCTCCAGCAAGCCCATTACGTGCAGGATATCCCCGTTGTCCGGCACGGCTTCCTGCGCCTGGGCCAGCAGTGTGCGGGCATCGGGGTCGCGACCGGTCGCCCGCATAAGGTCGGCCAGGTTCAGGTAGGCCGGCACCAGTTGGTTGTTCATCCGCAGTGCTTCGCGATAGGCCGCCTCCGCGGCCCCGACATCCTGCGCGGCGGCGTGGAATAACCCGAGCTGGAGTTGCACGCCGGGCATGTCGGCGTGACTTTGCTGGACTGCCAGGTACTCGTCGAACAGCGCGCGCAGCGCCCGGCGCTGTTCGGCGGGCAACTGCGCCAGCGGCACTCCGGCGAGCGAGCTTGCCACGGCCATGCGCACTGCGGTCACCGGGTCGTCAATCAGCGGGCGGAGCACGCGGTAGCGCTGGTCCAGTGGCAGGAATTCGAGTGAACGCACCGCGCTCAGTCGCAGCAGCGGGTTATCGTCGTAGACCAGGGCAGTTGCGCTTTGCAGTGCCTCGCGGCCGCCGGTTTCGCCCAGGGCTTCCAGCGCGGTGGCGCGCCAGATGGGCGGTTCGTCGGTCGCGTTGGCGAGCGCGGCGAGGGAGGGCACCACGCTGGTGTCGCCCTGCTCGAGTCGCGCGAAGAGACGACCGCGGTGGTGGTGCGTGTCGCGAAAGGTCACGCCCCACGTGCGCAGGGCGTCAAGCGCCCAGTCGGCGCTCTTCGTGTCGTGACACTGGTTGCAGGCGTTGGGTGTGCCCATGACCACGCTGAGGTCGGGGCGTGGAACGCGCAGGCTGTGATCCCGTCGCGGATCGACGCCCATGTAGGTCTGCTCGGGCATGTGACAGTTGGCGCACAGCGCACCGGCACTGCTCGCGGTGTGATGATGGTGCTGCGGTGTGTCGTACTTGTCGCTCACGTGACACTGCGTGCAGACGCCGTTGCCGGGCGCGCGCAGGGCCAGGCTGTGAGGTTCGTGGCAGTTGCTGCACACTACACCCGCCTGGTGCATCTTGCTCTGCACGAAAGAACCGTAGACGTATACCTCGTCGAGAATCTGGCCGTCGGGGTGATACAGGGGCGAGCGCGGCAGCGACAGGCGGTGGGTGTCGAGCAGGTCGGCGCCGTAGTGATAGTCGCCCAGCGTGCCGCGGCGCGAATGGCAGCGTCCGCAGTTATCGATCTGGGCGTTGTCGGCCAGTGGCTCGCTGCGCCGTGCAACGCTCGAGTCCGGGGGCAGTTGCCAGCGGCCACGCTGTGCCAGTGCAGTCGGGAAACCGCTGCCGGCATCGAGCTTGCCCGCGCGCGCACGCGCCACATGCGTGTCGCCCGGGCCGTGACAGGATTCGCAGCCGACGTCGATTTCCTCGAACGTGGTAGCGTAGCTGCGCGACGCGGCGTCGTAATTTTTTTGCACGTCAGTGCTATGGCACTCCGCGCAGCGCGTATTCCAGTTCAGGTAGGGTCCGGTCCAGTGCAGGGGGTCGTCGTGCGCAATCGCCTCGTCAGGGTACAGGTGATACCAGCGCTGGCCGCCCTGCGCTGCGGGGCGCGCGTCCCAGGCGATGGTCAATGCCTGCAATCGCCCCCGTGACAGCGGCAGCAGGTATTGTTGCAGCGGGTAAACACCGAAGACGTACGCGACCTCGAAGGTTTCTACCGCGCCGCTTTCCCCGTCGGTGTCGACATAGTAGCGGCCCTGCCGGGTGTGAAACCGCGTGGTGATGCCGTTGTAGATGAACGTGGCGTTGTCGAAATCGCCCAGTACCGTATCGGGTGTCGGTTTCTGCATGGCCAGGTCGTGGTGTGAGCCGCGCCACGCCGCGTGTTCCTGATCGTGGCAGCCGGCGCACGCCGCGCTGCCAACCCAGGCGGCAGTGTCGGGCGCGGCCAGCCCGGCGCAGAGAAACATACCAACCAGCAGATACCGTACAAACATAATCCGGGCACTCAAAAACCAGCGCCCACAGTACCAGCACCGCGCGGGAGGCGATAGCTGCACGGTGC
This sequence comes from uncultured Halioglobus sp., assembly GCA_964351485.1. GTDB lineage: Bacteria > Pseudomonadota > Gammaproteobacteria > Pseudomonadales > Halieaceae > Marimicrobium. The sequence goes on along the minus strand of CAYGOX010000198.1, from coordinate 3,293 downwards.
GCAGGACACTGGACTTGCCTACAGGGCCCTCCTATTATTGCCGGCCGGCGCCCCGGTGGTTGGCGGCGCCCTCACGTTGCCGAGGCAGACCAGCGTTGAAAATAGGCATTCTCAGGGCCGACACGGTGCGCCCGCATCTCGCCGAAGAATACGGTGAATACCCCGACATGTTCATGTCGCTGCTCTCGGCGCAGGACGGCGCGGTCAGCTACGTGGTCTACGATGTCGAGCACGAACAGTATCCGGCAGATATTCACGAGGTGGACGCCTACCTGCTGACCGGCAGCAAGAGCAGCGTCTACGACGATGATCCGTGGATTCTGCGTCTTACCGACTTTGTCCGGACGCTGGATGCGCAGCGCAAGAAGCTGGTCGGCATTTGCTTTGGACACCAGATGGTCGCCCATGCGCTGGGCGGCGAGGTGACGCGGTCACCGCGCGGCTGGGGTGTCGGCGTTCACGATTACACAATGAGTCAGCTGCCCGACTGGCACGATGGCGGTGAGGCGCAATTCCAGTTGCTGGCCAGTCACCAGGACCAGGTGGTCACACCGGCGGCCGATGCGCAGGTGCTGGGTGGCAGTGATTTCTGTGAAAGCGCCGTGTGCCAGGTCGGTGACCATATCCTCACGTTCCAGGGGCACCCCGAGTTTGTCCCGGGTTACTCGGCTGCGTTGATGGACATTCGGCGTGACACGATCGGTGAAGACACCTACGTTGCGGCACGGGCATCGCTGGACAGGGATCCACAGAGCGAACGCGTCGCGCGCTGGATACTGGGATTCCTGCGATCGTAGGCGCGCTACCAGCTGCCGGTATTGCCCATCGACGCCCAGGGCTCCTGCGGCGGTAGCGGATCGCCGGCTTGCAGTAATTCGATCGAGATGCCATCGGGCGAGCGGATAAACGCCATGTGGCCGTCGCGTGGCGGACGGTTGATGGTGACGCCCGCGTCCTGCAGGCGCTGGCACAGGGCGTAGATATCGTCGACGCGGTAGGCCAGGTGGCCGAAATTGCGCCCGCCGTCATAGTCTTCGGGATCCCAGTTCCAGGTGATTTCGACCAGCGGTACAGCATCGTCGGCCGCGTCCTCGATGTCGCCCGGCGCGGCCAGGAAGACCAGCGTGAAGCGCCCGCCTTCACTCTCGTGGCGGCGCACTTCCACCAGCCCCAGCTTGTTGCAGTAGAAATCCAGCGTCTCGTCCAGGTCCCGGGCACGGACCATGGTGTGCAGATATCTCATCAGACGTCTCGGTTGGCTGCCTGTTTGCCTGCCAGTCTACCTGAAAATGTCGCGTCGCCCACAGACATGCCGCTGCTGTAGCCCGCGGCCCGGCGCACGATACCGCAGGCGGTGCGCCCGGC
>CAYGOX010000198.1:0-1918 GCA_964351485.1 uncultured Halioglobus sp. | reverse complement strand
CGGCGGCGTACAGCCCGGGAATGACATTGCGCTCCGCGGTGACCACCTCGCCGGTGGGCAGGGTGTCCAGTCCGCCCAGTGTGAAGAACGGGTAGTAGGATCCGCGTCCCGGTGTCACATCCAGTGCCACCAGCGGCGGTTCCAGGGCCTCGAGCCACTCGGCGGCCTTGTGGCACTGGGTGTCTTCGCCGGCAGCGCAGTCTTCGTTGTAAATGGCGATGGTCTGCACCAGCGTGCCTTTGCGCAGGCCCAGCTCCTCCTCCAGTTCCTCCACGGTCTCGCCGGTGCCCGCGACATCGGCGCCCATGTAGCTGACGCGCTCGTAGTCGCCGTACTGCTCAACCGTCAGCACATAATAGAAGCGTTCCGACTGCTGGTTCAGGATGAACGACGCCATGCGGCCGTGGTAGACGTCCTCATTGATAAACCGCTGGCCGCGATCATTGATCAGGATACCGCGCGTCATGCTCGCCGGCGGGTAGTAGGGCAGGCTGATAAAACCCTCGTGCATATTGATCGCGGCGCCGCCGACGCTCATGCCCATCTGGATGCCGGTGCCAGTGTCGCCCGGGTTGCCGATCGCGCCGGTTCCCGCGGTGAGCATGGGGGCGTACTTCTTCAGCATCTCTTCGTTCATGACGAAGCCGCCGGCGCAGAGCACCACACCCTTGCGCGCGCGGACGTTGATTTCCTGCTGGTTCTGGCGCACCACGAGGCCGACCACGGCGTTGTCGTCGTCGACGATGAGTGACAGCGCGCGCGTCTCGAACTCCACCGTGATGTTGTCGCGCTTCTCGACATTCTCGGACACGATCTTCATGAACAGCGGCCCACCGTTGTCACCCTCGATATAGAGGTTGTGGCCACGCGGGCAGGGCTTGGCGGCCTGCGCGAACGGATAGGCTTTCTCGCTGCCGGTGTAGAGCAGGCCATCGTCGGTGAGGCACATGATGGCGCGCTCTTTGTGAAAGCTGTCTTTGAACGGGACGCCGATGCCCACCAGCCAGTAAAAATGGTCCTTGCTGTTTTAGCAGTAGTTGCGGATCTTCGCCTCGTCGGCCTGGGGTCCGGCGGCCATCGTCATGTAGGTGATCATGTCCTCGGTGCTGTCCTCGAAACCGCAGGCCTGTTGCACCCGGGTGCCGCCGTTGCCGCCCATGTAGATTGCAGCGCTGGAGAGGGCGGTGGGGGCGCCGCTGGCGGTGTCCAGCTCAAACAGGGGGACGTCGGCGCCGGCGGCGGCCGGCTCGATGGCTGCGCAGCCACCCGCGCCGCCATACCCCACGATGACGACATCAGTTTCGCGGTCCCACCCGGACACGTCCTGTATTCTGCGCGGGTGATCCGGGCTGGCCTTGCTGGTTGCGCTCATGCTGTTACCTCTTGCTGGGGGCCTCTGCGGGCCCGCTTTGTCGTCACGATTCAAGCTGACCGAAAATTAAAGCGTTTTCCCGCAGAGGTGACAACGACCCGGGCACCGCTACGGCACAAGAAATTGTACGTGATTGGGCTTTCTCCGGGCGCTGTTCCCGGACGCGAGCGCGGCGGGGACAAAAAAGCGCCGCTTTTGAGCTGTTATCGCTGGCACCCTCGGTTACAATCGAGCGCTTTTTCCAGGACACGCCAGCTGCCATGTGGTTCAAGAATATCCGCGCCTACCGCCTCACCACGCCCTTCGACCTTTCCGCCGAACAGCTCTCGGACAAGCTGGGCCAGCGCAGTTTCGCGCCCTGCGCGAAGTCGCAGGCACTCGCCCTGGGCTGGGTCTCGCCGCTGGGTGACGAGTCGGAGCTGCTGGTGCACGCCGCCGGGGGGCGCTTGCTGTTGTGTCTCAAGCGCGAGGAGAAGCTGCTGCCGGCGACGGTGGTGCGCGAACAGCTGCAGGAAAAAATCGCGGTTATCGAACAGGAACAGGGCC
>CAYGOX010000197.1:0-7626 GCA_964351485.1 uncultured Halioglobus sp. | reverse complement strand
AAAGTTTCGCCGGGTCCAGGCGAAAACTTTTCTCTGAAATCAAACTCTGAATACGCTCCCTGATACTGAAATACAGCACCATTTTTGTACTGGAACCCAGCATGACTCACCGCTTGATCAAGACCGGCTTGTACCAGGAACTCCATACAATGGGGTAGCAGGCTTTCGCCGATAGAAAAACGGGGAAAGTACTCTCTCTCGAGTACTAAAACACTGTAACCCCGCTTCGCCAGCAGGGTCGAGGCCACCGCACCGGATGGCCCCGCACCAATAACAACAACGCCATACATTCCTGGAAGATTGACTCACTCTGCGAGCGTAACCACATCGCCAACCAAGGTTACACCCGCCATTATCGCGCCATTACCACATTCAAACTCCGTACTACTGACGAAGTCATTCTTCTTGTAGTAACTGCGAATATTGATCACCGCGTTACCACCTTCCTTTGCGACACGATCCTGAAAACTCAGCATCGCCGAAAGAAAAACCCACTGACACGCATACTGATCAGACTTACCTACTGCATTCGTTTTTTTATTGGACATGAACTCGCCGTGGTTCGACACAACTTTGCCATGTGACTGCTCACCAAAGTAGTAACTGTAGCCCTTGTTCAATTTCTCTGTGGCTGCTTCAATTTTCAGGGCATCTGATATCAGGTAGCGATTCCGGTCGTCTCTCGCCTCGCTTACATCGGGCAAGAGCATCGCTAAAGCCATAGCAAATAGGAGATAGTGCTTCATTTTAAGGTCCTCATGATTTTGACAATAGTATCTGATATCAGCGCAGCGCAAGCTAGGGCCAAATTTGCTAGGGAATTGACTCAACCAAACCCATTGATAAAAGTCCAAACCGGGATGACGGGACGAGGGGTATTGAGGGATGCAGCCTCGTTGATTAGAGTAATTTGCCCGAAACATCACACCTGGTGGCAGATGCAGCGCTTTTTGGCGTTTTGGACAGATATTCCCAGGCTGCCGATGCAGTCTGTTGCCCTGCCAGCACCCAGCGCGCGAAGACCGTGACCGTCGAGACCTTTGATACCGTACATGCGCCCCTGCTGCACTGCTTCGGCGACCTGGTCCGTGACCTGGGCGGGCAGGCTGACGCGCTGCTGCGCAAAGCCGACGTACCACCGCCTCCCGACGGCGCAGACCCCCAGACCGTGTCCTACCGGCAGCTGGTGCGCGTGCTCGACCACGCCAGCACCGTGCTGGAATGCCCGGACTTCGGTCTGCGCCTGGCGCAGCGCCAGCACCAGGACGGCAAGCTGGGACTGCTGGGGCGCATCATGACCAGCTCGAAGACCTTCGGCGACGCCCTGCGCTTTGCCTGTGCCAACAACCACGCCCACAGCCTCGCCGCGCGCGTCTGGCTGCGTCCGCTGGAACGCGAGGACGCGGTGTTCGCCGGACACGACATCCTGCTCGAGGGCCTGCCCGACAAGACCCAGGCCCTGGAACAGGTATTGCTGATCGGGCATCTCAACGCGATCCGGATCACCGGGGGCCGCGCGCGGGCACGGCGCGTCCACTTCCGGCACCAGCCCCTGTCACCGCGCACCACCTATCGTCGCTACTTCGGCTGCGAGGTGCGCTTCGAACAGGCCGAGGACGGTCTGGTGTACACCAACGCCGACCTGCTCGCGCCGGTGCGCAATCGCGACGCGCGCACCCTGGCCAGGGCGCTGGCCCAGGCCGAAGCACAGCTCGGTACACACCACCCGCCCCTGCACGCGCGCGTGCGCGGACTGCTGCAGGAGCGGCTGGGCAGCGAGGACAGCTCGAACGAGCGCGTGGCGCAGGAACTGGGCATGAACGTACGCTCCCTGCACCGGCGCCTGCGCGCCGAGGACACCACCTTCCAGCGCGTGAAAGACGAGGTCCGTCGCGACCGGCTGCTGTTTTTCCTGCAAAAGACCGACCTGCCGCTGAGCAACATCTCGGCCAAGCTGGGGTTTGCCGAACAGTCGGTCATGAGCCGCCGCTGCCGCCAGTGGTTCGGAGCCTCACCCTCGGATCTGCGCCGCCAGGGCCCGCACACCCCCCGCTAGCCGCCTGTCCAAATCGGTCAAGCACCGGGCGCGCCGATAGCCGACACTGCAGCGCTATACCATCACCAACCGACTATTTTCACCGGAGCTTCCCGCCATGACCGACCAGACCCTGGACTGTTCAGACCTCGACCGCCTGATGGGCATTCCCATCGATCCCGGCCGCATGCGCGAGCCTTTTTCCAACACGGATATCCGGCGCTGGGTGCAGGCGATGCGCTACCCCAACCGCCTGCACTACGATCCCGACTTCGCCACCGACAGCCGCTACGGCCGCCAGGTCGCGCCGCAGTCGTTCCCGGTCGCCATGGACGATGCCCACGGCACCGCGCCGTCCTGCTTCGGCCACGTGCCCAATTCCCACCTGATCTTCGGTGGCGACGAGTGGTGGTTCGAGGACACCCGCGTCTTCGCCGGCGACATGCTGCACAATCACCGGGTGCCCTTCGACTATGTCATCAAGGACACCAGCTTCGCCGGCCCCACCTGCTTCCAGCGCGGCGACAACTATTACTACAACCAGACCGGCGACCTGGTGGCAAAGCAGCGCTCCACCAGCATCCGCTACCGTCCCGATCTGGCGCGCGAGAAACAGGCGCTGACGGCCACCGAAGAGCCCCAGTGGAGCGACGATGAGCTGGAGGCGCTCGAAGCGCGCAAATACGAGTGGATACGCATGCTGCACGAGCTGGGCCACGGCAAGCGGTACTGGGACGACGTCGCGGTCGGCGACGCGCTGCCGACCCGCATCATCGGGCCGCACAGTATCGCCAGCTTTGCCACCGAGTGGCGCGCCTACCTGTTCACTCTCTGGTGCGGCGTGAAGCGACGTACCGACCTGGACATCGAGGCCCTGGGCTTTACCGGCCCCATGGCGGGCAAGGAGCAGGACTCGGTGTTGGAACTGGACAACCCCGAGCAGACCGACGGCGCCTATATCGGCCCCTCCCGCGGTCACCTCTTCCCGCGGTATGCACGGCTTATCGGCATGCCGCGCGCCTACGGCTACGGCGCGTCCATGGGCGCCTGGATTCTCGATTACTTCGCCGGCTGGGCCGGTGAATGGGGTTCGGTCGTGCACTCCAACTGTGCCTACCGCGGGCCCGCGTTCTCCGGCGACATCACGATCATGGATGCCGAGGTCGTCGACCGCTTTGTCGACGACGCGGACCGCGCCCTGGTGCAGGTCAAGTTCGTAATGCGCAACCAGCTCAAGGACACGCTGGCCACCGCCACCGCCGAAATCGCGCTGCCGCGCAAATAAACGGAGCAACCGATGGAGCCACACCGCTATATTGCCGACCCGGCCCTGTCCATTGCCCGGGGCATTCCCCTGGCACAGGAGTCCGCGCTGGGCGAGCTGACGCTGCCGGGCTTCATCGAGGCGGTAACCGCGCGTTTTCCCGAGCGCGAGGCGCTGGTGGAAATCGACGCGTCCGGGCAGACCCGCCGCTGGACCTACGCGCAGCTGTGGGAGCAGTGCCAGCAGGTAGCGCGGGCGCTCATTGCCTGCGGCCTGGGCAAGGGCGAACGCGTCGCCATCCTCATGACCAACCGGCCCGAGTTCATCAGCGCCGTCTTCGGCACCAGCCTCGCGGGCGGCGTCGCGGTGCCCCTGAGCACGTTTTCAACCGCCAGCGAATTGTCCGATTTACTGGACACCGCCTGTTGCTCGATCCTGCTGATGCAGGAGCGCGTCCTGAACAAGGATTTCGTCGCGATGCTGGGCGAGATTGACCCCGACCGCACCGCAACCGAACACGGCGCAACCGGCACGACGCGCTTCGGCTTCCTGCGGCAGGTGGCCGTGCTCGACAGCGTACCGCCGTCGCCACTGTTGGACTGGCGCGCATTTCTCCAACTCGGTGACGCCGTGGACCCGGCCATGGTTGCCGCGCGAGCCGCCACGGTAGCGCCGGCGGACCCGGCGATGCTGTTTTTCTCCTCCGGCTCTACGGCGCGCCCCAAGGGCATATTGAGCGCACACCGCGGCGTGGCCGTGCAGCTGTGGCGCATGGGGCCGCAGCAGGGATTGCCCGACGGTGTGCGCAGCTGGACGGCCAATGGCTTCTTCTGGTCCGGCAACTTCGCCATGATCATCGGCGGCACCCTCGCCTGCGGCGGCTCGCTCGTGCTGCAGGCGACGTTCGACGCGCAGGAGGCGCTGGCGCTGATCGCCGCCGAGGGCGTCAATTTCCTGTTCGCCTGGCCGCACCAGTGGACCCAGCTGGTAGAGGCGCCGAACTGGCACGAAGTCGACCTGTCTGCACTGACGCACATCGATCGCGACTCGCCCATTGCCAGACACCCGACTGTGAACAGCCAGTGGATCGAGCCGCGCCACTGCTATGGGAACACCGAGTCATTCACACTCACCACGGCCTACCCGGCAGACACGACGCGCGAAGAGGCCCGGGACAGTCATGGCCTGCCGCTGCCGGGCGTCAGCATCAAGATCGTCGACCCGATCAGCGGCGTGACCGTGCCTGTGGGCGAGCGCGGCGAGATCGCCGTCAAGGGCCCGACCCTGATGCTGTCGTACATAGGAACACCGCTGGACGAAACACTCGACGACCAGGGCTATTTTTGCACCGGCGACGGCGGGTATCTCGACACGGACGGGCGCCTGTTCTGGGAGGGTCGACTCAACGACATCATCAAGACCGGGGGAGCGAATGTCTCGCCGGTCGAGGTCGATGAGGTATTACGCGACTGTCCCGGGGTCGGCGTGGTTCAGACCGTTGGCGTTGCGGACGACGAACTCGGGGAAATGGTGGTCAGCTGCGTTGTGATAAGCGAGGGCGCCAGCCTCGACGAGGCCACTGTGAAGGCGTTTGCGCGCGAACGCCTGGCCAGTTACAAAACCCCTCGCCGCGTGTTGTTCTTCGACGAGGACGCACTGCAACTGACCGGCAGCGCCAAGATCAAGACGGCCGACCTGCGCGCGCTAGCGGCGGCGCGGCTGGCCGGCGACTGAACGACCGTCAGTCGAGCAGGTACTTATCCAGCTCGCGGTGGTAGTTCATGATGATCTTCTCGTAGTAATCGGCCATCCATATCTGCTTGAGACCGCTGGTGCGCAAGCCTTTCTGCATACGCGGGATATTGCCGAAATCCTGGCGGGGAATCTCCAGGAACTGTTCCGGATCGCTGACATCCGTCATGTGCTGCACCTCGGCGCGCGCCGGTTTCTCGGCGGCCGGGTAGGTGCGTGTGGAGTAGATTTCGAACAGGCACTTGTTGGGATCGTCACCGCTGGGCCGCACGCGGTACATCATGCAGTTGCCGGCCTGCGGCAGGATCATCAGGTTGGGGAAGATAAATATTTCACCGCCCCACTGGTCGAGCACTTCGCGCTCCGGTTTCGGCATGGGGCGGTTTTCCGCCGCGGCCTTGCCGTACAGCGCTTTCATGTACTCGCCGCCCAGGGTTGAATCTTCCGGGATCGGCTTGCCCTTCAGCGAGCGCACCAGCTCCACGTCCTCCTTCAGGATCATGGCGTCCATGCCCTCCACCAGCAGGTTCAGGCGCGCGGCCATCGCCTCCACCGGATCCTCGACCTGCTTTGTGTGTCCGGCCATGGGTGTCTTCTGGCCGCCCAGGAAACGACCGTGTCCGTAAGGATAGGTCTCGTAGAGATGGTTTTCGTGGCTGTACTCCACCGGCGCGTCGAGATCGTCGCCGTAGATATAGGCCGCCGCGTCCGTCTCGAGCTGCGGGTGCGTCGCCGGCACGTGGTAGCCCTCCAGGAACGCCTCCAGCGCCACTTTCCAGTTGGCCGGCGCCTCCACTGACTTCCACCAGATATGCCGCATGTCGCCGATCGCCAGGTCCTCGACCAGCTGGCGCACCGGCGCGATGAACTCGTCGAAAGAACCCACCTCGCGATCGAAGCTGATAAAGATAAAACCGGCCCAGATTTCGAGTGGCAGCTCGCGCAGGCCCACGTCGCTGTCCTTGAGTTTGCCGCCGTGGAACTGGTCGCGTTCCAGGACATACTGCACTGCGCCGTCGATGCCCCACCGCCAGCCGTGGAAAGGACAGATGATACGCGCCTTGTCGAAGGTACCGCAGCCCTCGGCCAGCGCGGTGCCGCGGTGCGGACAGGCGTTGTTGAACGCTTTCACCGTGTCTTCGTCGACGCGAACGATAATGACCGACTCGTCGCCGATCTCGTACACGGTGTAATCACCCGGCTCGGGCACCTCATCGATCCGTGCCGCTGCCTGCCAGGTCTTGCTCCACAGCTTCTCGTACTCCAGGCGCGTAAAGCCCGGATCGGTGTAACGCCCGGCGCGGATGCCGTGGTCAAGGAGTTGCCAGCTGTCTGGCCAGTCGTTCTTTGCGCTCATATGCCTACTCTCCCGCGTTGGAGATCACTATACTTATCGTGTTGTGCATACTATTTACAATCAACAGTGATGTCTACTAACGACAAGGCGTGATAAACCAGGTGATGCCTAAACTACCCTTACTGATGGCACTACTCCTACTCTCGACCGGAACGGTCGCAGAGCGGCCACTCAAGGAAGACACGCTACCACGCACCGACAAGCCGTTTGCCAATCGGCCGGAAAACTTCCAGTTTGTCATTGTCGGGGACCGCACCGGCGGACATCGCCCCGGCGTCTTCGGCCGGGCCATCGAGCGCATCAACCAGCTCCAGCCGGAATTCGTGGTGGGTGTCGGCGACCTGATCGAGGGATACCGGGACGATGTCGAGTCGCTGACCGCGCAATGGGACGAGTTCGACGGGATCGTGCGCCGGCTCGACATGCCGTTCTACTACACCGTAGGCAACCACGACATCGGTAACCCGCTGTCCTACCGCCTGTGGCGAGAGCGACTGGGGCGCGATTACTACCACTTCGTCTACCAGGATGTTCTGTTCCTGTCGCTCAATACCGAGGATCCGCCGGTCGCGCTCTCACCAGAGACACTGGCGCGGCAGGCGCAACTCGAACAGATGATGCGCGATGACCCGGCGTCGGTGCGCAACATGCTCAAGGCGCACGCGGCCAAGGGCGGCAGTGCACCACCAAAGCTGCCCGGCAGCGTCTCGATCAGCGACGAACAGGTGCGGTGGGCTGGCAAGGTGCTGACCGAGCACCCGGCCGTGCGCTGGACGATTGTGTTAATGCACAAACCCGCGTGGCTCTATGATAGCCCGGCCTTCCAGACCATCGAATCACTGCTGTCAGGACGCCAGTACACGGTTATTGCGGGCCACGAACACTACTACAGTTACACACAACGCCAGGGAGCCGACTATATGGTGATGGCCACGACCGGCGGCATCCAGTTGCGCCTGGACGGCACCGCATTCGATCACATCGCCTGGGTCACGATGACAGACAAGGGGCCGTCGATCGTCAATATCGCATTGTGCGGGCTGCTGGGCTCACCGGCGCAGACACAGGCTGCGCTTACAGAAAACAATTCGTCAGTGTGCCTGAGCGCAGATGAGTAGCGAGGGAGACAACCGACCTACGCATTCTTGAGATTGCGTTTCATATAGGCCTTGAGCACCGCGTGGCTGTCTGCGCGCAGCACACCGTACATCGAGTTGC
>CAYGOX010000196.1:0-7629 GCA_964351485.1 uncultured Halioglobus sp. | reverse complement strand
GAACGGGTGGGTCGGCATATCATTCTCGGGACGCCGCTGGGCCTGGGCAAGCCGGTCCAGCTGGTCAATGCTTTCTACCGCCGCGCCGCGCAGGATCCGTCCATCACCCTGGAAATCCACACCGCCCTGAGTCTGGAGGTTCCACTACCGGGAAGCGAGATAGAACACAGCCTGGCCGACCCGATTCTCGAGCGACTGTTCGGCGACTATGAGGAGCTCGACTACGTCGTTCCCCTGAAAAAGGGCCAGTTGCCCGCCAATATCCGCGTGTCCGAATACTACTTCAAAGCCGGTTCCCACAAGGGGCATCCGCTGGCGCAGCAGGGCTACGTTTCGAGTAACTACACGCATATCCTGCGCGATATGTGCGCGGCGGGCATGAACGTGCTGGCGCAGATGGTGGCTGCCCGGGGGGAAGGTGCGGACATGACGCTGAGTATGTCCTGTAACACGGATCTCACGCTGGAGCTGATCGAGCGCGTTGAGCGCGGCGAACTGGATGTGCAGTTCCTCGGCCAGGTGCACGACGACCTGCCCTACATGGAAGGTGAGGCCGAGGTGCCGGTTGCGCATTTTCAGGGTGTGGTCGCCAATCCACAGTACAACAAGCGCCTGTTTGCAGTCCCCAATGCGGCGGTACCGCTGCAGGATTACGCGACAGGGCTCCACGCCAGCAGCCTGATTGTCGACGGCGGTACCTTGCAGATAGGCATCGGGTCGCTGGGCGACGCCGTTGCCCAGGCCTGCGTGCTACGCCACGAGAACAACGCCCAGTATCACGAAATCCTCCGGGCCATCACTCACCAGCAGTGCGCGGCGGCCGAAGCGGACGGGCCCTTCGAGAGCGGGCTGTACGTGTCGACGGAAATGTTCGTCAACGGCATGATGCACCTCATCGAAAAGGGGATCGTTGCGCGTCGCGTCTACGATCATCTCGGCCTGCAAACGGCGCTGAATGATGGTCGTATCGGTGAGCAGGTCGACCTGCGCCTGTACCAGGTGGGCCGCGCGGAGGGCTGGATACCACGGGTACTCGACGACCAGGCGCTGGGGTCACTCCAGCACTGGGGCGTGATTGCCGACCAGGTTTCGCTGACGGGGCAGGGCATTGCTATCGGTACGGACGAGGTGCCCAATGACCTCGATGATCCTGAGGTTCGGGCCGCGCTGGTCCAGGCCGCCGCCGGCAAGGCCTTGAAGCACGGCCGTATTCTGCACGGCGGGTTTTTCCTGGGGCCGAGGGATTTTTATGACAAGCTGCATGCGCTAACGCCCCAACAACGAAGCGAGATACAGATGACGGGCGTCTCGCGCACCAACCAGCTGCTGCTGGACTATCCGCTGTACTGCGCCCAGCGCCGCAACGCCCGCTTTATCAATACCGGCATGATGGTGTCGCTCAATGGCGCTGTGGCTTCCGACGCGCTGGAGGACGGCACGGTGATCAGCGGTGTGGGCGGGCAGTACAACTTCGTTGCCATGGCGCACGATCTTCCGGGCGCGCGTTCCGTCCTGTGTATTCGCAGTACTCGCGGGCACGGCAGCGATACGCGCTCCAATATCGTCCCGTTCTATGGCCACACCACCATCCCCAAGCATCTGCGTGACATCGTGGTGACGGAATACGGGATCGCGGATATACGCGGGCAGAGTGACGCCGAGACGATCAAGCGCCTGATCAATATCGCCGACTCCCGCTTCCAGAACGAACTGTTGGAGTTTGCGCGCGAACACGGCAAGATCGAGCGGGACTATCGCGTGCCGGCCTCCGCTCGCGACAATACGCCCGAGCGGCTCGCACGCCAGCTCGGTCCGTACTGCGAAAGTGGCCTATTACCCGATTACCCCTTCGGGACGCAGATGACAGACCAGGAACTGGCCCTGGCCAGCAGCCTGCGCAAGATTAAAGAACTCAGCGAGGAGCCGGCACATTTCGTCGCCGCCACGGTCCGCGCACTGTTCCACAAGGCCAATCCCGATGCCGCTCGCCCGTTCCTGGAGCGGATTCACCTGGATCACCCGGAGACGACCCGCGAGTTCATCACCCAGCAACTGCTCCTGCTCGAACTGGAAGAGCGGGGCCTGCTGAAAGTGAGTTAGGGCGTGGTGGCTAGTTTCTGTCACACGACCTGCGTATGCTGAGCCTATGCCGACCCTGACAGATGACAAGCTGGTCATAGCGATCTCGTCGCGGGCCCTGTTCGATCTCGATAAAAGTCACGAGATTTATGAAAAGGAGGGCCTGCAGGCGTACTCGGAATACCAGATCGCGCGCGAGGACGAACCGCTGGATCGGGGTGAGGCATTTCCCCTGGTGACCAAGATGCTGCGGCTCAACGAGCGGCTGCCCGAGTCATCGCGCGTCGAGGTCGTACTCCTGTCGCGCAACAGTGCCGATACCGGGCTGCGCGTGTTCAATTCCATCCAGCATTACGGCCTGGATATCAGCCGCGCCGCATTTTGTGGCGGCCAGAGCCCGTGGCGCTATATCAATGCCTTCGGCTGCAAATTGTTTCTGTCCAACGAGGCGGAGGACGTGCGCTATGCGCTTGACTGCGGCGTCGCCGCCGCGACGCTGGTGTCGCGGCCGGGCACTGCGGGCGACAACGAGACGGAGCAGCTGCGCTTTGCCTTCGACGGCGATGCCGTGCTGTTTTCCGACGAGGCGGAAAGGGTGTACAAGCAGGATGGCCTCGAAGCCTTTACCGCCAGCGAAATCGCCGCGGCGCGGCAGCCACTTGCCGGCGGCCCATTCAAGCCTTTTCTTTCGGCCCTGCACCATTTGCAGCAGGCTTTTCCTCCCACCGAGGCGCCCATCAGGACGGCGTTGGTAACAGCGCGCTCCGCCCCGGCCCACGAGCGCGTGATCCGCACGCTGCGCGCGTGGAATATCCGCATCGACGAGTCCATATTCCTCGGCGGACTGAACAAGGCGGAATTCCTGCGCGCCTACCAGGCCGACGTGTTCTTCGATGATCAGCAGACCCATTGCGATTCGGCCGCCGAGCATGTTGCGACCGGGCATGTGCCTCACGGTGTCGCTAACGCGTGAACGCGGTTTATGCCAAAATTATTGGCACTGACATCTGTTAATGTCTATTCTTTATAAGTGGGGGCCACGCATTACCCACTGCGTCGCTGTACCAGCGCGGAGATCGGGATGAAACTACAGCAGTTGCGCTATATCTGGGAGGTTGCCCACCACGACCTCAACGTGTCTGCGACCGCGCAGAGCCTGTACACGTCACAACCCGGTATCAGCAAACAGATCCGCCTGCTCGAAGACGAATTGGGCGTCGAAATTTTTGCGCGCAGTGGCAAGCACCTGACACACGTCACGCCCGCGGGGGAGGATATTCTCAAGGCGGCCGAGGAAGTGCTGTTCAAGGTGAAAAGTATTCGCCAGGTCGCCGAGGAGTACGCGGACGAGAAGAAAGGCAGCCTGTCGATTGCCACCACGCATACCCAGGCCCGGTACGCCTTGCCCGGCCCGATCCGCACGTTCATTGATCGCTACCCGGAAGTGTCCCTGCACATGCACCAGGGCACGCCCATGCAGATTTCCCAGATGGCGTCGGATGGAACCGTCGATTTCGCCATTGCCACCGAGGCGCTGGAACTCTTCTCCAATCTCATCATGATGCCGTGCTATCGCTGGAACCGCTGCATCCTGGTGCCGAGCGGCCACCCGTTGACGCGTCATTCCGAACTCACCCTCGAAGCGGTTGCCGAACACCCGATCGTCACGTACGTCTTTGGGTTTACCGGGCGCTCAAAACTGGACGAGGCGTTTGTCGCCAAGGGCCTTGTGCCGCGTGTGGTGTTCACCGCCGCGGATTCCGACGTGATCAAGACTTACGTGCGGCTCGGGCTCGGTATCGGGATTGTCGCGGGTATGGCGCACGACGAGGCGGCCGATGACGATCTCGTGGCGCTGGATGCGAGCCACCTCTTCGCGAGCAGCATCACCCGTATCGGCTGTCGCAAGGACACGTTCCTGCGCGGCTACATGTACGACTTTATCGCCGGCTTTGCACCGCACCTCACGCGCGAGGTCGTGGAGGCGGCCTTCGCCTGCCACACCAAGGCCGAACTTGAGGCCCTGTTCGCCGACGTCGAATTGCCCGTCTACTAGCGTCAAGCGGTTGTTAGGGTAGGCCCTGACTCGTTAGACTAGCGCCTGACCTAACCTGGGAGAAAACATGTGGAAGTAGCCTGCCTTGATCTCGAGGGCGTCCTCGTGCCTGAAATCTGGATTGCCTTTGCCGAGAAAACCGGCATCGACGAGTTGCGGGCGACCACGCGTGATATTCCCGACTACAACGTCCTGATGAAGCAGCGGCTGGGCATCCTCGACCCGCACAACCTGAAAATCGATGACATCCAGGCCGTGATCGCCGAGCTCGAGCCACTGCCCGGCGCCATCGATTTCGTGGACTGGCTGCGCGAGCGTTTCCAGCTCGTGATCCTGTCCGACACGTTTTATGAATTTTCCCAGCCGCTGATGCGCCAGTTGCACTGGCCGACACTGTTTTGCCACAGGCTGGTTACCGACAGCGCCGGTACGGTGACAGACTATCGTTTGCGCCAGGAGGATCCCAAGCGCGCCTCGGTCAAGGCCTTACAGAGCCTCAACTTCCGCGTGATCGCCGCCGGTGATTCCTACAACGACACCACGATGCTGGCCCAGGCCGACACCGGCTTTCTGATTCACGCGCCGCAGAACGTGATTGAAGAGTTTCCCCAGTTTGAGCCGCACGACACGCTCGAAGCGCTCAAGGGGGCTTTTATCGGCGCCAGCGAACGCGAGCTGTCGCTAGACTAATTCGCGGATTCCAGCGTATCGAGGAGCCTGCCGACCTTGTCGAGGGTCTCCTGATATTCCTCATCCTGGCGGGAGTCGGCCACGATACCGCCGCCGCCCCAGCAGTGGATATCGCCGTCGCGGCACAGGAAGGTGCGAATGGCGATATTGCTGTCCATCCTGCCATCGGCACTGACATACAGGACCGCGCCGCAGTAGATACTGCGCTGGTGGGGTTCGAGTTCGTGGATGATCTCCATGGAACGGCGTTTGGGCGCGCCGGTGATCGAGCCGCCGGGAAAGCTGTCGCGCAAAAGGTCCCAGGCGTTGCGATCGCCGCGTAGCTCTCCCGATATGGTACTGACCATGTGTTGCACGGTGGCGAAACTTTGGATATCAAACAGCCGGTCGACGCGGATACTGCCCGGTACACAGCTGCGCCCCAGATCGTTGCGCAGTAAGTCGACAATCATCAGGTTCTCGGCCCGGTCCTTCTCCGATTCGAACAACTCGCGCCGCGCCTGGCGGTCCGCCTCAGTATCGGCATGTCGTGGGCGCGTGCCCTTGATGGGTGAAGTTTCTACCCGGCGGCCATCCAGTGCGATGAAACGCTCCGGTGACAGGCTCAGGATCGCCCCGTTGTCCGGTGTCGCGATGTAGGCCGAGAAGGGCGCGCCGGCGACGTCGCGCAGGTGCCGGTAGGCCTGCCAGGGATCGCCGGAATAGGCGCTGCTGAAGCGCTGGGTCAGGTTTACCTGGTAACAGTCCCCGGCCAGAATGTACTCCTGTATTTGCTCGAAAGCGGCGCCGTAGTCTGCGCGGGACAGATTGCTCCGAAACGGACCCGTCAGTGCGAACGGCGTTGTCTTTGACTGGCTGCCATCACGCAATCGCGCCAGGATGTCACGCCGGGACGACGGAGAAAGAGTGGGCAGGCAGGCCAGCACCGAGCGTCGTCTCAGGTGGTCCTGCACCACGCACCAGTCGTAGGCGCGCAGCTGCGCCAGCGGGATCATGGGGTCGGGGCGGGGGGTAATCCCCTCCAGGGCATTGCCCAGGCCGTAGCCGAGGTAGCCCACGATGCCGCCGCAGAATGGCACGTCCTGCGCGGCGCGCCCGATATCGCCGTAGTACTGCCGGTGAAACTGCGCCAGTTCGTCAAAGAACTGCCGTGCCTGCACCTCGGTGGGGCGCTCGGCGAGGGTTGGCAGGCGCACGTCGAGCGGTTGGGCCACGAGGATGTCGTAGCGTCCGTCGCGGTGCCGGGCGCCGCCGCTGTCCAGCAGCGCGGGGCGGGGCAGGTCGCGCACCGTTTCAAACAGCGCGCAGGTGTCCCGGGTATAGGGAATCTCCTCCAGGACGATGGACGATTTCACGCGGGAATACCCCGTTGGCAGCCGGTTCCGGGGCCTGCGCCGGTCCTGTCGCCGCTGCGCTGGCGAAGGGTTGTTCCCGGCAAATCCGAGTTGCAGTTTAACGACTTAATCTGCGCTGAAATAAAGGGTATTTGCATTGATTTGGCGGCGAACAGGCGTCTCGTTCAAATTGACTTTGAGAGGCGCTGCAATTAATGTATGACGCCGAATTTTGGGTGGCTGAGGCATCCTAAGCTGCGCGCCCACGACTTGCAACAGGCCGGTCCCGGGCGGACCTGGTCACCCCCCACTTGCCCCTTCGGGATAACGATTGGATCAATTGTATATGGCCAAGGATAAGACGAAGTTAGTCGCCACGCTGGAAAACCCTTTCGAGCAAAAGCAGGACCAGGCATTCACGGTACCGGGGCAGATAGCCTCCGAACCGGGTCCCTACGAAGAGGCCCTGCGGGCCGGTTGGGAATTACAGCAGCGCCCCCACCGTGCGGCGGGCGTCAAGAATATCCAGCGCCAGCACCAGAAAAACCGGATGACGATCTGGGAGCGAATCCGCTTTCTCAGTGACGACGAGCCGACGGTCCTGTACCAGAACTGGGGCCCCAATCTGGATGGGGCGTCGCTGGTGACCGCGATTGTACGTATCAACGGGCGTGACGTGGCCCTGTACGGACACGATTTCACCGTCCGCGCCGGCTCCATGGACGCGACCAACGGCGCCAAGCTGGCGCGCCTGTTTGCCCTCGCGGCCGAGCAGCGCATCCCGGTGGTCGGTATCAACGACAGCGCTGGCGCCTATATCCCGGCCGGTGTTGGAGGCCTCGATGGCTACGCCGAGGCGTTTGCGGCGCTGCGCAAGATCAGCGGCATCGTGCCGAGCATCATGTGTATGTTCGGGTTCAACGCCGGCGGCGGTTCCTACCTGCCGCCCAACGAAACCTTTTTCGGACTGACCGGCCCCGGCGTGGTGAAGTCGGTCCTGGGCGAGGACGTGACGCCTGATGAACTGGGTGGCCCCGGTGTCCACAGCCAGTCCGGCGTGACTGACTTCGTCGTCAAGGACGAGGTTGCCGCACTGCGCAAGGTGCGCGCGCTGCTCAACTACCTGCCGAGCAACAACGGCGAGATGGCCCCGTACCAGGCCAGCTCCGATCCGATGGACCGCAAGACCTGGGATATCGATATCCTGCTCAAGAAAGCATTCAACTCGCCCACCGGCTTCAACACTCCCATCGATGTCACCATCCTCATCCAGCAGCTGTGTGACCACAGCGACTTCCTGGAAGTGCAGCCCGACCGCGCCCGCAACACCATCACCGCGCTGGGCCGTATGGGCGGCAACGTCGTCGGCTTTGTCGCCAACAACTCGGCGGTCGCCT
The DNA here is from genome assembly GCA_964351485.1 of uncultured Halioglobus sp. Classification (GTDB taxonomy): domain Bacteria; phylum Pseudomonadota; class Gammaproteobacteria; order Pseudomonadales; family Halieaceae; genus Marimicrobium. The sequence continues at coordinate 73 of CAYGOX010000196.1, read as the reverse complement.
CCGGCCAGGTCGATATCGACGCCGCCTACAAGAACGCGCGCTTCATCCGCTTCTGCAACCTGTACAACATCCC
>CAYGOX010000195.1:5930-7630 GCA_964351485.1 uncultured Halioglobus sp. | reverse complement strand
GAGGGTGCGTCGCCGACCGTTTCCTGTTCGATCAGTTCGAAGTCTTCCTTGCCAACACCGCAATCCGGGCAGAGCCAGTCCTCGGGAACGTCTTCCCACCGGGTGCCGGGGGCGATACCGTCATCCGGCCAGCCCTCCTTCTCGTCGTACACCAGGCCACAGACAATACATTCCCACTTGCTCATACCACTACTCGCTTTAATCACCGTTTGTATTGGACAGGCCCCGCAACCGCAGGCAGGGGGACCGAATTTGGAGACGCATCACTATAAAGTTGTACGATAATTGTGCAAGCGTTTTCCGGCGCGAACAGGCTAACTAGAGCGACCGACTGGCGCTTGCAAGGTGTTGACTTATCAAGCATTCTCGCCGTTCTTTCAGAAAGTGACCCAGGCGCTGTGCCCCGACCCGAACAAGACCGGCCGTCTCCGAACCGACGTATCGCGACCGAGCCCCGCTGGACACCGGTGCGGCGGCACACCAGCGCCAGCCTGCCGCCGCGGGTCCGGCCCTGGCTGACCGACGACGGCTCGCTGACGGCCCGCCTCATCGCCAGCGGCCACGGCCCGTTCCGGGTGCAGCGCCTGGCGCAGTACTGGGCGGTGCCACTGGCCTCGGAGCGGCACCTGCTGGCGATGGATCAGCGGCAGCAGGCGCTGATCCGGGAAGTCGCGCTGATGCTCGGGCCGGACGTGGTGGTATTTGCGCGCAGCGTGTTCCCGCTGCAAAGCCTCGGCGGCCGCCTGGGCCACCTGCGCCGCCTGCAGAACCGGTCACTGGGCGCAATCCTGTTCAGCCACCCCGGCATGGCGCGCAGCCCGTTTGAACTGGCGTACATGCCGGGCGACTGCGACTACATCCCGCCGCAGTTCCACCAGAGAGCGCCGGCCTGGGGTCGACGCTCCCGGTTCGATATCGAGGGCAAGCCGCTGCTGGTCAGCGAGGTTTTTCTCGCCCCGTTCAGGCCGTGGCCGACCACGCTGCCGGTCCATCGTACCCAGCGCGGGCGGGTGGACGCTGCAATTCTGCCGCCGAGCGCGTAAGCTCCCCCTGTGACCACCCAACCTGCACCCCTGTCCGACACGTCCCGCTTTGGCGGCCTGTTGCAGCTGATCCGCTTCGACAAGCCCATCGGGACGCTCCTGTTGCTGTGGCCGACACTGGTCGCCCTGTGGCTCGCGGCTTCCGGCGTGCCAGATGCCGGCCTGCTGGCCATCTTCATACTGGGCACGTTCCTGACCCGGTCGGCCGGCTGCGTCGTCAATGACCTGGCCGACCGGCATTTCGACGGCAGCGTGGCCCGCACCCGCGGCAGGCCGCTGGTAACGGGGGCCGTTACGGTGCGCGAAGCCCTCGCCACATTTGTGCTGTTGATGGTCCTGGCCTTTTTGCTGGTCCTGTTCACCAACCCGCTGACAATCGGCCTGTCCTTCATCGCAGTCGCGCTGGCCTCGACCTACCCGTTCATGAAGCGCTACACGCACCTGCCCCAGGTCGTGCTCGGCGCGGCCTTCTCGTGGGGTATCCCCATGGCATTCGCCGCGCAACTGGGAGAACTGCCAGCGTCACTCTGGCTGCTCTACGCGGGAAACCTGCTGTGGACCGTGGCCTATGACACGATGTACGCCATGGTCGACCGGGACGACGACCTGCTGATTGGCATCAAGTCCAGCGCCATCCTGTTCGGCCGCCACGATGTC
>CAYGOX010000195.1:0-5920 GCA_964351485.1 uncultured Halioglobus sp. | reverse complement strand
GTCCTGCTGCTGCAGTTTGCCACCCTGGGATGCTGGGCCGCACTCGGGCCCGCCTTCGGCCTGGGGCTGCCCTACTATGTCGCGCTCGGGGTGATCGTCTGCCTGTTCGGCTACCAGTACGGCCTCATCCGGCGACGCGATCCGGACCGCTGCTTCGCCGCCTTCCTACACAACAACTGGGTAGGGGCCGCCCTGTTCGCCGGCGTGGCGACGCACTTCCTGCTGGCCGGGGCGGGGAACGGGTAAGACGGTGTCGGGCGGTAACGGAGAATCCATCAGCGCCGAGTTCCTGGCGAGCCTGTCGGCGATCCCCGCCGCGCAGTGGGACGCCGTCGCCGACACCCGCTACCCCTTCCTGCGGCACGATTTCCTGTACGGCCTGGAGACCACCGATTGCACCACTGCACGCACCGGCTGGCAGCCCTGTCACCTCCTGCTGCGACAGGCAGAGCAGGTGGTGGCCGTCATGCCCATGTATCTGAAATCCCACTCCTATGGCGAGTACGTATTCGACTGGTCCTGGGCCGATGCCTGGCGCCAGAGCGGGCTGGAGTACTATCCCAAGCTGGTCAGCGCGATCCCGTTCACGCCGGCGACCGGGCCCCGACTGTGCTGCATCGAGGACGTCGATGAGCGGGAGATGCTAACCACGGCGGTGCGCGCCATCGAGCAATTTGCCACCGAGCGCGGCCTGTCATCGTGGCACCTGCTGTTTCCCGAAGAGGATGTAAGTGAGCACTTGCTGTCGCTGGGGCTCTCTCGCCGCGTCGCCACGCAGTTTCACTGGTTCAACGAGGGCTACACCTCGTTCGACGACTTCCTGGCCACTTTCAACAGCCGCAAGCGCAAGTCACTCAAGCGCGAACGGCGCCGGGTGCTGGAGCAGGGCCTCGCACTGAAGACGCTCACGGGCGACCAGATCACGGCCCGGCACTGGGAGCAGTTCCATACTTTTTACCAGATGACATACGGCAAGCGCAGCGGTCACGGCGGCTACCTGACGCGCGAATTCTTTCTTGAAACGGCCGCGAGCCTCGGCGATGCCGTCATTATGGTGCTGGCATTTGACGGCGAGCGAGCGGTCGCCGGCGCGCTCTACTTCCGCTCCGACGACACCCTGTTCGGACGCTACTGGGGCTGTGAACGGGAGTACGACTGCCTGCACTTCGAGGCCTGCTACTACCAGGGAATTGAGTACTGCATCGCCAACGGACTGGCACGATTCGACCCGGGCGCCCAGGGCGAGCACAAAATCCAGCGCGGTTTCCGGCCGGTCCATACCTGGTCCAGCCACTGGATTGCCGACCCCAGGCTTGCTGAGGCGGTGGGAGACTTCACCCGCCGCGAGGCCCAGCACAACCTCCACTACCAGGCCTCGGCAGCCGAGCTGCTGCCCTTCAAGGTTAACTGAGGGGCTTTTCCCAGAGCAGCAGGCGGTTGTTGGCCGGCATCTCGACATCCTCCACCAGGCCAAACCCGGCCTGTGCCGCCAGCGCATCGACAGTCTCGAAGTCGCGAATCGCGCTGCGCGGGTCCTGCTGGGCCAGCCACTGGTCGAAGCGCGCGTTGCTGGGACTGGTGTACTGCCCCTGGTAGTTAAATGGGCCGTAGATCGCCAGGCGGCACCCCGGGGGTGCCAGCACGGTGAGCCGTTCAAACAGCGTGGTCATCGCGCTTGCGGGCATGATGTGCAGGCTGTTGGCGGAAAAAATGCCGCCCGGTACGGCCACCGGCCAGGGGTCATCCGTCACATCCAGCGCCACCGGCGGACGCAGGTTGTCACCGGCGTAGGCCCGGCAGCGCGGGGTGAGCACCTCCAGCTGCTGTGCGCGGTCGGTCGGCTGCCATTGCAGCCAGGGCATGTGCTGCGCGAAGTGGCAGGCGTGCTGACCGGTACCGCTGGCGATTTCGAGGACCGCGTCGCAGTCGGCGAAAAACGTCTCCAGCTGCGCCAGAATGAACGCCTTGTTGTTTTCGCAAGCCTGCGAAAACGGGAGGTTGTCCACGCGCTCAGCCTTTCGCGGCGGGCGCCTGGTCGCGCGTGAACACGTACTCGTTCTCCGAGGATTCCGCCTTGTTGAAGCGGTAGCCGTCCACGCGGAATTTCTTCATGCCCTCGGGCTCGTTCAGCGCATTGTCGATGATGTAACGCGCCATCTGCCCGCGTGCCTTCTTGGCAAAGAAACTGATTACGCGGTATTTGCCACCCTTCAGATCCTTGAACACCGGCGTGACGATCCGCGCGTCGATATCGCGTTTCTGCAACGCCTTGAAATACTCGTTGGAAGCGAGGTTGACCAGCACCCGGCTGCCGGATTTGCCCAGCTGCTTGTTCAGCTTGTCAGTGAGGTCGCCGCCCCAGAACTGGTAGAGATTGTCTCCGCCGCTGTTGCCGAACTTCAGGCCCATTTCCAGGCGATAGGGTTGCATGAGATCAAGCGGGCGCAGCAGCCCGTACAGGCCCGACAGGATCCGCAGGTGGTCCTGCGCGAACTGCAGCCCCTGCGCGTCGAGTGTCTCGGCTTCCAGGCCCGTGTACACATCGCCCTTGAACGCGAGGATCGACTGCTTCGCATTTTTCAGCGTGAAGGGCGTGCCCCAGTTCATGAATCGCTCGTGATTCAGCTCGGCGATATTCTGGCTGACGCCCATCAGCTTGCGGATATCATCCGGGCTGAGTTTGCGCGCGTCGTCGACCAGCTCGGCAGACCGCTCGAGAAACTGCGGCTGCGTCGAGCGCCGGGTCGTGGGCGGCGTTTCGTAATCGAGGGTTTTTGCAGGCGATATGACCGTAAGCATGAGCGTTCTCTGTGCAACAAAAGCGGCCCGCTATGATACTCTGCGCCTCAATAATCAAAAAGACCCGAGCCCCATGCCAGCCGTTATCTCCCTGGTCGCCTTCATCGATGCCTTCACCGATCGAGCCGGTCGTGCGCTCGCGTGGCTGGTGCTGGGCATGGCGTTGGTGACCGCCGGTATCGTGGTGTTACGGTATGGATTCAATGTCGGATCCCTCCTCGCCCAGGAGACCGTGGTGTACCTGCACGGCTCTCTGTTCCTGCTCGGCGCAGCCTATGCGCTGAAAACCGGCGCCCACGTGCGCGTCGACGTGTTCTACCGGGATTTTCAGCCGCGCACCCGGGCCTGGATCGACAGCGTGGGCGGCATTGTCTTCCTGCTGCCGCTGTGCGCGTTCATGATCGGCAGCAGCTGGGACTACGTGAGCGAATCCTGGCGCATGCGGGAAATCTCGCCCGAGCCCGGCGGCATACCCGCCGTGTTCCTGCTCAAAAGCCTGATTCCCCTGGCCGCCATCAATCTCGCATTACAGGGCGTGGCGGAAGTGCTGCGCAATGCCGTCACGCTGGTGCAGGACGACGCCGCCTGATGGAGTTCGTGGCGATCTACCTGTTTATCGCGGTGTGCCTGCTGCTGATGCTGGGCTACCCGGTGGCATTCACCCTGGCCGGCACCGCGCTGGCGTTTGCTACCGGCGGCATTCTCACCGGTGTCTTCGATGCCGGCTTCCTCGCTGCACTGCCCGGACGTATCTTCGGCACCGTTAACAACACCACGCTCATCGCTGTACCGCTGTTCATTCTCATGGGCACCGTGCTGGAGAAGTCCCGCGTTGCCGAGGAAATGCTGCAAAGCATGGCGCGCGCATTCGGCGGCATCCGCGGCGGACTGGGTATCTCCGTCGTGGTCGTCGGCATGTTTCTCGCGGCCAGTACGGGGATTGTCGGAGCGACCGTGGTGACCATGGGTCTGCTGTCGCTGCCAAGCATGCTGCGCAGCGGGTACAGCCCGGCGCTGGCCACGGGCACGATCTGCGCCACCGGTACGCTGGGGCAGATCATCCCGCCGAGTATCGCCCTGGTCCTGCTCGGCGATGTGCTGTCCACCGCCTACCAGCAGGCCCAGTTGCGGATGGATGTCTTTGCGCCAAAAACCGTTTCGGTGGGCGACCTATTCATCGGGGCGCTCATTCCAGGGCTCCTGCTGGTCGCGTTTTACCTCGCGTACCTGATGCTGCAGGCGCTGCTGCACCCGGACAATACGCCGCCGGCCGAGACCGAGCCGGTCGCCTGGCGCGACATCGCCGCCGGCCTGCTGCCGCCACTGGCACTGATCGTCATTGTGCTGGGCTCGATCCTGGGAGGGGCCGCCACCCCGACCGAGGCGGCCGGCATCGGCGCTGTGGGCGCCATCGTGCTGGCAAAACTCAAGGGCCAGCTCGACCTGGCGCGGCTGCGCGAGGCCATGCAGAACACGCTGGAAGTCACCTGCATGGTCTTCATGATCCTGATCGGGGCCGCTGTTTTCTCGCTGGTGTTTCGCGGCTTCGGCGGTGAGGAACTGATCCACGGTTTCCTCACCGGCCTGCCCGGCGGCGCCGCGGGCGCCATGCTGGTGGTTATGGTGGTGATTTTCCTGCTCGGGTTCATCCTGGATTTCATCGAGATCACGTTTGTGGTGGTGCCCATCGTCGGGCCGATCCTGCTGGCCATGGGCCTGGACCCGGTGTGGCTGGGGATCATGATCGCGCTCAACCTGCAGACCTCGTTTTTGACGCCACCCTTCGGATTCGCGCTGTTCTACCTGCGCGGCGTGGCACCGGCGAGCGTCCCGACCAGCGCTATTTACCGCGGTGTGGTTCCCTTTATAATCCTGCAATTGATCCTCATGGCCACGCTCTGGATGTGGCCCTCCCTGGCCACCTGGCTCCCGGCCACGATGAAATAGATCGCAACAGCGGCAGCGAAGAGCCTGCCGAGAAGGACTGCTCATGAATGACATCGATACTCCCCCTGTCCCGCACGGCGAGCTGGCGCTGCAAACGGTCGCGATGCCCAAGGACACCAACGCCACCGGCGATATCTTCGGTGGCTGGCTGCTCTCGCAGATGGATCTTGCCGGGCTCATCACCGCCATGGAGGTGGCCAAGGGGCGCGCGGCCACCGTCGCTATCGACGGCATGGCGTTCCTGACGCCGGTTCACGTGGGCGCGGTGGTGTCGTGTTACTGCGACGTGCTCGAAATCGGCCGCAGCTCAATTCGCATCATCGTGGAAGTCTGGATCAACTCGCAGCACGACGGCGAACCCATCAAGGTCACCGAGGGCGAGTTCGTATTTGTGGCCATCGATGAGAACGGCCGCACGCGGGCGATTCCGCGCTAGAAGTCCGTCTCACCCATCACGGTGTCGCGCACGTTGATGTAAGCCTGCTCCGAGATGTGGTGGTAGTTCCGCACACCCTTGTAAAACGCACTGTAGGACGCGTAGACCCTGGCCGCCATCGGGTCGGTTTCCACCAGCGTCTGCATCGCTTCCTTGCTGTGAGTCCACAACGCGCGCAGTACATCATCTGGCAAGCGTCGCAGCTGAACATCGTGGTCATTGATCAGACTCTGCAGCGCGGCGTTGTTGCGCGCCGTGTACTCGTCGAGCATTTCCTGGCTGGCCGCGCGCGCACCGTAACGCACAATGGCCTGCAAATCTGCGGGCAAGGCTTCCAGCGAATCCCTGTTTACGATGAACTCGAGAATCGAACCCGGCTCATGCCAGCCCGGGTAGTAGTAATAACGCGCGACTTCGTGAAAGCCGAATGCCAAATCGTTATACGGACCAACCCATTCCAGCGCGTCGATAACGCCGGTCTGCATTGACGTATACAGCTCACCGCCTGCGATCCGCACCGCTGTTCCACCGGCGGCCGCAAAGACCTCCCCGGCCAGCCCCGGTATGCGCATCTTCAAACCCTTGAGGTCGTCGATGGAATTGATCTCGCGGTTGAACCAGCCCGCCATCTGTACGCCGGTGCTGCCGCCCGCCATGGGCACCAGATTGAACGGCGCGTAGGCCTCCTCCCACAGCGCCAGGCCACCGCCGTGCTGCAACCAGCCATAGGTCTCCTGG
>CAYGOX010000194.1:0-7657 GCA_964351485.1 uncultured Halioglobus sp. | reverse complement strand
CCGCCGGCCGTACATGAGCCCAGGACCGCAGCGATCTGCGGAATGCCCTTGGCCGACATTCTCGCCTGGTTATAGAAGGCGTGGCCGAAGTGATCGCGATCCGGAAACACTTCGTCCTGCAGCGGCAGGAATGCGCCGCCGGAATCGACCAGGTACAGACAGGGGAGGTGGTTCTCCTCGGCGATGGTTTGAGCGCGTCCCTGTTTCTTGATGGTGAGGGGGTAGTAGGTGCCACCCTTCACGGTCGCGTCGTTGACGAAGATCATGCACTCCTGGCCGGCAACGCGGCCGATACCGGTAATGATGCCGGCACAGGGTACATCGTCGTCGTAGACCTTATAGGCGGCCAGCTGCGACAGTTCCAGGAAAGGAGAACCCGGGTCCAGCAGGGCGTCGAGGCGTTCGCGCGGCAGGAGCTTGCCGCGCGAGGTGTGGCGCTGGGCCGCTTTTTCACCGCCGCCCGCGCGTACTTGCGCCACCAGCTGGCGCAGGTCGTCCACCTGCGCCTGCATGTGCTCGCGGTTGGCGCTGAAAGCGGCATCCGCAGTGTTGAGACGCGATTGCAGAATAGCCATGGTCTTCCTCCTAGGCGGTGGCGTTGAACAGCTCGCGGCCGATCAGCATGCGACGAATTTCCGAGGTGCCCGCGCCGATTTCGTACAGCTTGGCATCGCGCAACAGGCGCCCGGTGTTGGCCTCGTTGGTGTACCCGAATCCGCCCGGGGCCTGTATGGCCTGCAGGGCCATTTGTGTGGCTTTCTCGGCGGTGTAGAGGATCACTGCAGCGCAGTCCTGGCGGGTTTCCTCGCCGCGGTCGCAGGCCGATGCCACGGCGTAGAGATACGCGCGACAGGCGTTGAGATCAGCGTACATATCCGCGAGTTTGCCCTGCATGAGCTGGAACTCGCCGATGCTCTGGCCGAATTGCTTGCGCGTGTGCAGGTACGGGAGTACCTCGTCGACACAGGCCTGCATGATGCCGACCGGTCCCCCGGACAGCACCGTGCGTTCGTAGTCCAGGCCGGACATGAGGATGCGCGCGCCGTCACCTTCATTGCGCATGACATTTTCGGCCGGCACCTCGCAGTCCTCGAAGACCAGCTCACAGGTGTTGGAGCCGCGCATGCCCAGTTTGTCGAGCTTGGGGGAGCGGGAGAAGCCCGGAAAATCGCGTTCCACGATAAAGGCGGTAATTCCCTTGGAGCCGGCCTGGGGGTCAGTCTTGGCGTAGATGATATAGACGTCCGCATCCGGACCATTCGTGATCCACATTTTTGTGCCGTTGATCAGGTAGCGGTCGCCCTCGCGCCGTGCGTGCAGTTTCATGCTCACCACGTCGGAGCCGGCGTTGGCCTCGGACATTGCCAGTGCGCCAATTTTTTCGCCGCTGCACACGCCGGGCAGGTATTTCTGCTTCTGCGCTTCGCTGGCATTTTTTTGCAACTGGTTGAGGCACAGGTTCGACATGGCGCCGTAGGACAGGCCGACCGAGGCCGAGGCGCGGCTGATTTCTTCCATAACGACCGAATGCGCCAGGTAGCCGAGGTTGCTGCCGCCGTATTCCTCGTCCACGGTGATACCGAGCAGGCCCATCTCACCGAAGGTGCGCCAGAGATCGGCCGGGAAGTCATTGTCACGGTCGATCGCCGCCGCACGTGGTGCGATTTCCTTCTGGCACATCTGGTAGACCGCATCGCGCAGCATGTCGATCTCTTCGCCCAGGCCGAAGTTCAGGGTGGGGTAAAGGGTGTTCATGACGGTGTCCTCTCTTGCGTGTCGTCGAGCGGGGCGGGTTCGGCGGACGCCAGTGCGGACTCGCACCGCGACTTCACCTCGTCGAGCCGCGACAGCATTTCGTCGATATCGCGTTGTTGTTGTCTCAGCTTTTCACGGCGCTCGTTCACCGAGCTGATCAGGGCCTTGAGCTGGTGGGTATTGTTGTTGCCCGGATCGTAAAGGTCTATCACCTCGGCGCTTTCACTCAGGGTCATGCCGATGCGCTTGCCGCGCAGGATCAGCTTGATGCGCACCCTGTCCGCGGCCGAGTAAATGCGTTTCTGGCCCTCACGGCGCGGATTGATCAGCCCTTTTTCCTCGTAAAAGCGGATGGTCCGGGTGGTGATGTCAAATTCCCGGGCCAGCTCTGAAATGGTGTAGGTGGGCTCGTTCAAGCGATGCGCTCCCGTTGCGAGAGTGGATCATAGTCCAAGTTTACGTTAACGTAAACGTAAAAGCTGTTTATGTCCGTGGCCTCTGGTCTGCCTCCTGAGCAGCATTTGCTATCATCGCCCCTGTCCCGTTGGCTGGATCTCTTCGCTTATGCCCCAATCTGTTCTTCTTCCCCTGCTGGCTGACGGCGAGTTTCGCTCCGGGCAGGATCTCGCTGACGCCCTGGGTGTGAGTAGGACCGCGGTCTGGAAACAGATCAACCGGATGTCGGAGCAAACGGGCGTCGAAGTCGAATCGGTGAAGGGCCGCGGGTATCGCATTCGCGGCGGGCTGGATTTGCTGGAAGGGCAGGAAGTCGTGGCGGCCCTGTCGCCGCCGGCCCGATCGAGCCTGGATGAGTTGGTGGTGCTCGACGCCATCGATTCTACTAACGCCGAAGCCTTGCGCCGCGCCGAGGCCGGGGCTGCTTCGGGTCTGGTCGTCACCGCGGAGCAACAGAGTGCGGGTCGCGGCCGGCGCGGTCGACAGTGGGTGAGTCCCTACGCGCGCAACCTGTATGTCTCGCTGCTGTGGCGGTTCGAACAGGGTGCGGCCGCGCTGGAGGGCCTGAGCCTTGCCGTGGGTGTGGCGCTGGCGCGAGCGCTGTCCAAAAGCGCCGGTCTCGAGCCGGCACTCAAGTGGCCCAACGATATCCTCGTCGACGGCGCCAAGCTCGGCGGTATTCTCATCGAGATGGCCGGAGACGCGGCGGGCAGTTGCCAGGTAGTGATCGGTGTCGGTGTCAACGTGGCGATGCCGGCCGCGGCGGCGGCTGATATCGACCAGGCGTGGACCGATGTGCAGTCGCATTGCAGCGGGCCACCTCCTTCTCGCTGCCATTTGCTGGCGGCATTGCTCGACGAACTGCTGCCGCTGGTCGCCGGGTTTGAGCACGGCGGGTTCGAGCCGCTGCGCGATGCCTGGCGGGCATTGGACGCCTACGCCGATACTGAAGTGGTACTCGACACCGGTGCCCGTCAGGTGGCGGGTATAGCGCGCGGGGTCGATTCGCGCGGTGCGCTGCTGCTCGAGACGACCACGGGGATTGCGCCGGTGTTCGGCGGCGAAATTTCACTGAGGCCGCAGCGATGAGTGCACCGCGGCTCTGTCTGCAACTGGACGTGGGCAACAGCGCTGCAAAATGGCGGCTGGTCGAGGGGGAGTCTGTCCTTGCGCGTGGCAGCAGTGGCATCGCCGATACCGAATCGCTGTTCCCACTGCTCACCTGCACCGATGCACTCGATGCTATCTGGATTGCGAGCGTCGCCCAGGAGGGCAAGGAATCTGCGCTGGCTGCGGTGCTCAAAGAGCGCTGGGGTGTGGACCCGTGGTTCGCGCGCTCCGCCGCGTCCACGGCGGGCCTGGTAAACAGCTATACCGATCCGTCGCGTATGGGGGTCGATCGCTGGCTTGCCATGTTGGGCGCGCGGGCCCGTTACAGCGGTCGCCTGTGCGTGGTGGATGCCGGTTCTGCCCTGACGATTGACGTGGTCGACGCCGAAGGTCGCCATGAGGGCGGCTACATCATTCCGGGTCCGGCTCTGATGGAGCGGGCACTGTTGCTCGATACGGATCGCGTCCGGTTTGACGAGCCCGCCGAGTATGCGCTTGAACCGGGACGCTCGACTGCGGAGGCGGTCCGTCACGGTATCGCCCTGGCCCAGGTTGGGGCAGTGGCCAGCGCGCTCGAGCGTGTCGCCGGTCCCGATGCCACCGCCGTCTTCGCCGGTGGGGCCTCCGAAACGCTGCTGGCCCTGCTCGATCGTCCCGGTCATCACCATCCCGATCTCGTGTTTGAGGGACTGGCAGTTATGGCGGCCCACAAAGACTCCTGAGGCCTGTCCGTATCGCCACTTCTCACCCGACCTGGAGTGGCCCGGAGATGCCGTCAAACGCGGACGCGGTTACCTAGGCATTCTCACGAGCGCGCGCCAGCAGGCTCACGCAGCGCTGTTCCCCGGGATAGCGTCTCACCATCGCTTCACACAGGCTCATCGCGCGGGTGAACTGGCCCTTGGCGATGTGCAGCTCGGCGCGCAAACAGTCACGTTCCAGCCGTGTCGCCCGCAGTTCGTTTTGTGCGTGGTTCCACAGGTGTGCCGCGGTAGCCAGCGCGTCTTCGACTGAAAGCCGGACGTCACTCTCGTCAGCGGCCCCGTCGGTTAAAGGCTCGAACAGGGTTTCGGGTACGCTCGCATCGTGTGCGAACCAACGAGCAGCCACGGCGCGGTTACCGGTATCAAAGCGCGCCTGCAACTCCCCGGTGGCTGGTAGAGCAGTGGACGTTGTCGAGCGCGCTGCCAGGGCATCCATCAGGTCACCGCGCAAGGGGTTGGGCGCATCATTGATTCGGTGGGGAACGCCGGTGTTGAGGAGACGCATGATTTCCAGCGTCTTGGCGTCGGGCGTACGATTGGCCTTTTCACCGGTCCGTTCGAGCGATTCAGGCAGTTGCGTCGCGGCGCAGAAGTCGGACACGATATCGGCGTCTTTCAGGCGCGAAGCCTCGTACAGCCTCACTGTAATATTTTCCTCGCCAAAAACATCGGCCCACAGCGCCAGGAGCTGGTCGTAGTGTGTGTCGGGTCTCTCCCTGCCGCGCGGCGGGATATTGAAACGGCCGGTGAAACCATTGCGGACCTTGGTGGTGTGCGAACTGACGATCATGTCCGCCTGGCGACGCAGGTAGACCACTATGCTGACGGAGGAGGCAAAAGGCGCGATGAACTCGCGCAACGCCTCGATGTCATCGCGGGTGCGCAGTCGCGACGAAAAATTTTCGCAGGACAGCAGCAGTCTATCGGGTCTCTTGTCGGAGATTTCTTCTGCCAGTTCCTGTCGCAGTGCCTCATAGTACGCAAGGACCGCAGCGGTTGTGTCCAGCTGTCGCATCCTGCGCAGCGAATCGGGCGTGTCGCCGCGCTGGCAGGCCGCGGCAAGATTCACTGCGGTGCCCTGTCCCAGGCAGCGCGGCACCAGTATCCCGTGCTGATCGCAAAGCCGGGAAAGGTTGTTCTTCAGGCAGGACTGTATCGCGGTCGAGCCGGTTTTCTCTGTGCCGATGTGAATGACAACGGGCACCGTGGCGAGTCCTGGAGGTTGCGCAGATTTCTGGGTCACAGTGCGATCTTGGCCAGCGAGAACAGTGGGCCTGCTTGACCCGTGTCAAGCCATACTAGAGCAAGCGGCGGCGAAATAGAACGAGGCGATGAACTGTGCAGTCCCCTTGCGGTATAGTGCCGGGTGTTATCAGACGAGGAGGCGTTGTGAGCCTGCTGACGAAAATCGGTCGCCAAAATGCACTGCGCAGCGCGCGTCGCAGCACTGCGGCGGGCGACTATGCGCGGGCAATAGCGACGCTTGAGCGCGCTAATGGCAGGGAGGTCGATACGCAGCTTGAAAGGGCCATTGTCGATGCGCTGTTGTTAATGGGGCAGGAAGAGCCGGCGGATGTGGCGGCAGAGCGTTCACCCGAGGGTCAGGCATGTGCGCTCGAGTTGGCTGGGCCGATACCCGAAATCGAGTTTTCACAGCTTGACGAAGCGGTGCTGCGTCACGCGATCGACGAGTACGGTTACCTCGTCGTTCGCGGCATGCTGGCGCCTGATCAGGCCCGGATGGTGCGCCAGTGTATCGACGACAAGTTTGAGGCGTAGACCAGGGTGGCCGCCGGCGACCCGGGTGAGCAGGCCTCTCCATGGCACTATCGTTCAGAGCATTTTTCACCCGGAAAGCACCGTATTTATTCAAAGCGCACGGAACAACAGCGAGCCCGGCGCAGCGGCTCGACGCGGGTGATAGAGTCGCCGCGCAGCGTGGTGCGATTGCTGGACCTGTATCGTGAGCGCGGTGTCGAGTCGCTGATACGTGGTTACTTTCGCGAGCCAGCAATGATTGCCGCGCGCAAGTGGGTATTCCGGCTCGTCGAGCCGATTGCAATGCGCAAGGAAAATATTGGCGGTGGCTGGCACCAGGACGGTCAGTTCATGGGTGAGAGCGTGAACGCGCTGAACATGTGGGTCGCGCTCAGTGAATGCGGCCAGGGCACGCAGGCGCCAGGCATTGCGCTATTGCCGCGGCGTTTCAGGGAAATCATTGAGTACGGGACACGGGGTGCAAACCTCGCCTGGGTCGTCGGCAGTGACCTGGTCGAGGAGCTGGCGGCGGACGCGCCGGTGGTATCGCCGTACTTTGCCCCGGGCGACGCCCTGTTCTTTGACCACTTCAGCCTGCACCGCTCAGGTCATGGACCTTTCCAGGATAAGCCACGCTATGCGCTTGAATCATGGTTTTATGCCCGGTCGGGCACGCAGGGAAACCTGTCGATTCCTTTCCTGCCGGGTTGACCGCCCGCTTGCCAAAGCCCCGTCGGCGGTCTAGCTTGACAGCAGGACTTGGTAACAAAGGATTGCCTGATGACAAGCTATCGATACCGGGATTTCCTGCCCGAGGAAACCCAGCGTGGCGGCCTGTTTGGCGGCGTGGATTTTGGTGCTTTTGAATCGTGCGTCAACGCCATGAACGCGTGGCTTGCAGACAACCCTGTCGCTGTGCAGCGGGTCGAGACGGTAACCCTGCCCAATATCCACGGCCTTGGGGAAGAAGGTTCCTCCGATACGGAACTGCACGAGACGTCGCACACCGTCTGGTACCAGTTCGTCAGGCTCTGGTATACCGAGTAGCCAGCTCGTGAATCTGCTGACACACGTGCTTCGTTGTCTGATCGTGGTTTCGTGTGTCAGCCTGACGGTGCTGGCTGTGCCCGCTCAGGCCCTTGTCGTGGTCGATGAGCGAGAGTGGCTGCAGCCGGCCGACCTGGTGGGGTACGCCTGGCAGGATTTCGGGCGCGCTTGTCCGGGCGGTCGCTGCGTTGCGGCACTGGCCGGTGATGGTCCCGATATTCGCGGCTGGACGTGGGCAAGTGCTGGTGAGGTGGGCGGCCTGTTTGCCCGGCTGACCCCGCACCCGGGAGGCGCTGCCCGGTATTTTTCAACCGACCCCTCTGCAGCGGCCGAATTTCTTTCCAGTAGTGGCTTCATGCGGACGACCGGGCTTGCAACGGCCATCGAGTTTGGTGTAACTGCAGTCGTCGGTTTTACCGCGTCGCAAGAGCCCATAGGTGGTGCCGGTTACATCGGGTTCGTGCAACTGGGGTTGTTTCCCGGCTTTTCACGCGGCTCAACCATAGATACCACAGCGATGTTTGCTGTAGGTGAACCGTCTGAGGTAGTTGGCGCCTGGCTTTCTGGTCCGCGGGGTGTCGCTGCCCCATCGACTTTGTTCTTGTTGGCTCTGGGGATACTGGCTCTGCTTCGCCCTGGATCCCGCCATTGAAACCCCACCTGGCCCCCTCACTGTAGCCCCCGCGATCGACCTCTTGGTCGGCGCCTCGACAGCGACAGCGCTATTGCAACCGACCATCGGTTTCCCTACAATCCCCGGCTTCCCG
>CAYGOX010000193.1:0-7659 GCA_964351485.1 uncultured Halioglobus sp. | reverse complement strand
AGTACCAGAACAGTGGTGGGATCGCGCTGCCCAGCGCGATCAGGGGGTAACTCAAGGCAGACGGCAACCCGTAATCGACCGCAATGGGTGCGGCGACATAGCCGCCGATGCCTGCCAGCAGGAGGGCCAGCGGCGTCAGTAGCGCCGACTGTTTGCGTCCGCTCAATATCACGCCGAGCAGAATGAATAATTGACCGAGCGCGGCGGCTCGCAAGGCCAGTTCAACAGGGTGCATAAGCCAGATCCTGCGCCAGAGCGGTGTGGCTGTCGGGTTGTCGTCGCGGTAACGGCTGCCAGACGACAATGCAATTGCTAATATACCCTGCTGAAGTCGAATTTCCACGCCATAACCGGAGCACACCCTTGACCCCGTTTGTCATCCAGCTCGAACCCAGGCTCTACGAAACCGATGCCCTGGGCCATATCAACAACGCGTCGATCGCAGCCTGGTTCGAGGTGGCGCGGGTGCGGTTTCTCGAATCGCTGGTCGACGGCGACACCGCCGCAGGCAACAACTGGATCCTGGCGTCGGTGCACATCGACTTCCTGGGCGAAACGTTTTACGGGGAGACGGTCGAGGCGAGCATTACCGAGGCGAGCCTGGGCCGCAAATCGCTGACCCTCACCTGCGCCATGACGCAGGGCGGGCGCCCCACGATCAATGGCAAGGCGGTATTGGTGCAATGGGATCCGCAGACCAGGCAGTCCTGCCCGGTAGATGACGCGATCCGGGAAAAAATCAGTCGTCTTTGACGCGGTTCAGTAGCCGGAACACGTCGTAGGACGGATCGGCCGCGCCGGGTTTGCCGATATAGGAACCCTCGATCATGGGGTGATCGAGTCGCGTGGTGGAGGGCGTGTTCACTGTCGCCCAGTCCGCCACCACGGCGCGGTAACTGAACTTCCACACACCGTCGCGTTTTTCATAGCGGTCGAAGTAGCGCCCGCCAATCATCAGGTCCATCGGCTCATCCTCGGTCGCTACCTGGTGGTAGGCCAGGATGTAGATTTCGCCCTCGGCGTAATCGCCCTCGATGACGATGTTCGTCGTGGTCACGTTGTGATGCAGGATGAGCATCGGCGCCTGTATCTCGGGCAGGCGGTCGATGAACTCCATGGCCAGACCTTTGAAAAACGCCCCGTGATCGTCGATGGCATCGTCGTGGTACAGCGTGCGCATCAGCGCGTCATCGTGGCGGTCGGCGGCGCGACAATAGATATGAACCAGATCGTTGATTGCCTGGCGATCGAGCAGTTCCTGTACAGCGTTATCCATTATGATTTCCCCAGTGCGCGCTGGTAGGCGACTACCGTCGCGGCCAGCCCCATGCGCAGGGCATCGACGGTCAGCGCGTGACCGATCGATACTTCCAGCAGGCCGGGCAGGGTGGCGAAGCGCGGCAGGTTGTGAAGGTTGAGGTCGTGTCCGGCGTTGATGCCCAGCCCGGCCTCGGTGGCCGCCTCGGCGGCGCGGACGAAGCGCGCAAACACGGCGTCGACATCTTTGTTCGCCGCGCAGGCGCGCGCGTAGGTTTCGGTGTACAGCTCGATCCGGTCGGCACCGACCTGCGCGGCCAGCGCAATCTGCTCCGGGTCCGGATCCATGAACAGGCTGGTGCGGATACCCAGCCCCTTCAGTTCTGCCAGCAGCGGCGCGAGTGCATCGCCGTCGCGCTTGAGATTGAAGCCGTGGTCGGAGGTGAGCTGATTGTCGCCATCGGGCACCAGGGTGCACTGCGCGGGTTTCGTGTCGCGCACCAGCGTCATGAACCCGGGATAGTCGTCGACACCGGCGCGTTCGCTGATACGGGGGCCGGCGAACGGGTTGCCCTCGATGTTGAATTCCACGTCCAGCACGGGCGCCAGCGCGTAGCAGTCGCTCGCGCGGATGTGCCGCTGGTCAGGCCGCGGGTGAACGGTGATGCCGTCGGCGCCCGCTTCGATGCACAGGCGCGCGTGTTCCACCACATCCGGGTTGGTTGTGTCGCGCGAGTTGCGAATCAGGGCGATCTTGTTGAGGTTGACGCTGAGCGCGATCATGGGCTTTCTCAGTTTTTCGGCGCCTGACGAACGATCTGCTTGATCACGATAGGTTCCACGGGCACATCGCTGTAGCGCCCGCGCATGCCGGTGGCCGCTGTGGCGATGAAATCCACCACCTGCATCCCGTCGATCACCTCGCCAAACACGGTGTAGCCGGATCGGCCGGGCACCCAGTCCAGGCGCAGGTTGGAACGCTGGTTGATGAAGAATTGCGAGGTCGCGGAATCGGGATCGTTGGTGCGCGCCATGGCGATGGTGCCGCGCGTGTTGTGCAGGCGGTTGCGCGATTCGTTGACGATGGGCTCATCGGTGGGTTTCTCAGTCATGTCCACGGTAAAGCCGCCACCCTGGATCATGAAGTTGGGGATCACGCGGTGAAAAATGGTGCCGTCGTAAAACCCGCGATCGACATAGGCCAGGAAATTGCGCACCGTGACCGGCGCCTTGTCGGCCGCCAGTTCGAGGGTGATATCGCCCTCGCTGGTTTTCATCACGACCACGGGGTTGGGCTGGGCGGCGGTCTCGCCCGGTGTGCCCGCCTCATCGGGCGCGCCGCAGGCGATCGTGCTGAAACAGGTGGCGAGTATCAGAAAAAGTGCTCGAATCGTCATGGTGTGCAGCTCCCTAGGCCCAGCCGGTGTTTTTGCGACGCTTGGGCACCAGGCGCGGCGCGACCAGCGCAATGATCACGCCCAGCAGCACCGCCAGCGCGCCGTTGAGAAAATCCTCGCTGCGCAGTTTGTCCTGCAGCCGTTGGTTTTCGGCTTTGAGCATGTCGGTTTGTGCGCGCAGGTTCTCGGTTTCTTCCACCAGGCGGCGGTTGTCGATATCCAGTTGCACGGCCTTGCCCGAAATCTGCTTGAGCTGCGACAACTCCGTCGAAACCGAGTCCAGTTCGCCGCCGGTCGCGTCGATCTGTTGCTGCAGAAGATCGCGTTCGGTCTTGACGACCTGGAGTTCCTCGGCCATCGCCTTGCTGTTTTCCATGGCGCGTGCGGCCTGTTCCACCGCGGCGTCGAGTTTGAGCATGGCCGGCTTTTCGCTGATCAGGTACTGCGACCGAATCCAGCCCGAGGTGCCGCGTTCGGTGGTGATCTCGGACCAGACGCCGTCCTCGGAGGTGCGCGCTACAGACAGTTTGGTGCCTGAGGGGATGCCGCGGTGCACGATGCGAAATTCATTGCCGGCGCCGCTGCGCAGCGGCACGGTGGTCTGGTCGGTGACGTAGCGGACATCCTGGCCGAGCGCGCTGCCGGTCAGCAGCATCAGCCCGAGGAATGTGAGTAAGGGTGGTATGCGCAAAATCCTGTCCTTTTCCAGTGGCGGGTGAGAGCGCCTCTGGACGGGCCCTCACCGGGCTTGGCATTTTAGCCAGCGCCTTCGGGGACTGTCACGCGAAGAGGATGGTAAAAATCTGGCCCGGTGCTGAAATGGCGGCCGGTCAGGGCAGGACGCGTTTGTAGGGCTTGACCACCACGTTGCTGAACACGCCGCCGGTCATGTAGGGATCGTCCTGTGCCCAGGCCTGCGCGGACGCCAGGCTGTCGAACTCCGCAATTACCAGGCTGCCGGTGAAACCCGCCTCGCCGGGTTCCTCGGTATCGAGGGCCGGGTGGGGGCCGGCGACCAGCAGGCGCCCGGCGTCGGCCAGCGCCTGCAGGCGCTCCAGGTGGGCGGGGCGGGCGGCCTGGCGCAGGGGGAGACTGTTGGGGACATCTTCACAAATAATGGCGTAGTACACGGGGTATTCTCTTGTGGTAAGCGGATGCGGGCTTCAGGAGGGCTTGGATTCCTCGGCCTCCAGCGGCGCCGTCTCGTCTTCCTCGGACAGGTGCGGGCTGATGATGATCGCGGTCAGGATCATCAGCAGCAGCGTAAACCCGATTGCGGAGTACAGTTTGTAATCCACCCAGGTCTCTTCGCTGAAATTGTAGGCGACGATAATGTTGAGCGCGCCGACGACGATGAAGTCGGCGACCCAGACCAGGTTGAGCGTCGTCCAGACTCGACCGGGCAGTTCGATCTGCGTGCCCAGCGTGCGCTCCATCAGGTTTTTCTCGCCGATGAACTGGGACGACAGGAACACCAGCGCCAGCACCCAGTTGAAGACCGTGGGCTTCCACTGGATGAAGGCCTCGTCGCGGTAGAGCAGGGTAGCGCCACCAAACACGACCACGGCGAAGAGTATCCAGGCCGCGCGCTTGTCGAACTGCCGCTCCAGCGCGCAGGTGACGACGAACTGGAACGCGGTGGCGATCATCAGCACGGCCGTCGCCGAAAAAATGCCATCGAACTGGTGGTGCCACTGCCCGATCTCCAGGGTGTTGCCGTCCATCTGGTAAATGATGAAAAACAGGGCAATCGGGACTATTTCTAACAACTGCTTCATAGAATCTGCGGTATACCGGCTGTTACCATGGGCGCCCCTGACAAGTGGCGCCCGTTGCGGCGAATGGATCAGTGTAAAGATTGTGTTGATCGACTTCCATACCCACAGTACCGCTTCCGACGGCGAGTGGTCCCCGGCCAGACTGGTCGAGGAAGCGCGTGCCGCCGGCATTGCGATGCTGGCGCTGACCGATCACGATACCGTGGCCGGTCACCGGCAGGCCAGCGCGCTCGTGTCCCCCGGCGACAGCTTGCAGCTGGTGCCGGGTGTCGAGCTGTCCTGTCACTGGTCGTCGACCACCATCCATATCCTGGGGCTGGGCATGGATTGCGATCACCCGGCCATGCGCGAGGCGCTGGCCTTCCTCGACGACGCCCGCCTGCAGCGCGCGCAAAAAATTGCACAGCGCTTAGGCAAGCTGGGCTTTGAGGGTGCCCTGGAAGGCGCGCAGGCCTTCGCCGGCGACAGCCAGCTCGGTCGACCGCATTTTGCCGCCTGGCTGGTGGCCAACAACCACGTGGCCGATCACACTGCCGCGTTCGACCGCTACCTCGGCCAGGGCAAGCCCGGCGATGTGAAAACCTTCTGGCCGGCGATGGCCGACGTCGTCGACGCTATCGAGCGCGCCGGCGGTGCCGCCGTCATCGCCCACCCGCTCAAGTACCGCTTTACGGGGATGAAGCTGCGGCGCCTGATTACGGACTTCGTCGCCGCCGGCGGCAGCGCGATCGAGATTGCCAGCGGTCGCCAGAGCACCGACCAGCTCGCGCACCTGCAGCGGCTCGCCCGCGAGTTTTCGCTGGAGGTGTCGATGGGGAGCGATTTCCACCGGCCGACGCAGTACAGCGCGCCCCTGGGTGTCACAGTGCCTGCGCCTGATACAGGGCTGGTAGGCGTGTGGCAACGCTGGCAGGGAGGCGCGCCGGTTTGAGCCAGTTTTTCCAGATTCACCCGGATAACCCGCAGGCTCGGCTGGTACGCCAGGCCGTGGATATTATCCGCGCCGGCGGTGTCGTGGTTTATCCCACCGACTCGGCCTACGCGCTGGGCTGCCATATTGGTGACAAGCACGCGCTCGACCGCATCCGGCGCATCCGCAAGCTCGACGATCGCCACAATTTCACCCTGGTGGTGCGCGACCTGTCCGAAATCGCGACCTACGCGCGAGTCGACAACACGGTGTACCGGTTGCTCAAGCACGCCACGCCGGGGCCGTACACGTTTGTCCTGCGCGCAACCTCGGAAGTGCCGCGCCGCCTGCTGCACCCCAAGCGCAAGACAGTCGGTCTGCGGGTGCCGGACAACGCCATCGCCATGGCGCTGCTGGCCGATCTTGGCGAGCCGCTCATGAGTGTGAGCCTCATCCTGCCCGGCGACGACCTGCCGCTGATCGACCCCTACGACATTCGCCAGTTGCTGGAACACGACGTCGACCTGGTGATCGACGGCGGATACTGCGGCATGGAGCCGACCACCGTGGTTGACCTCGCTGGTGACACGCCGCTCATCCTGCGCGCCGGCAAAGGCGAAACAGAACCCTTCGAGACCTGAGCGCCGGTCCCTGGCCGATAGACCACGCGGCTCCAGTGGCTTTTTCGCTCGCGAAAATGGCAGTACAGGTCATTGGCCCGCGGCGATCGTGCCGGTAGTTTGGCGGCATCGTGGAGAGGCGCGACCCGCGCGCCCTGAATTACCCCCGCAGCTGTACAGGAGCAACCCATGAGTGTCCTCGATTATCCCGCGTTCGATGCGGACAACCATTATTACGAAGCGCTCGATGCGTTTACCCGCCACGTCCCCAAGGACATGCAGCCACGCTGCGTGCAGTGGGCGACAATCAACGGGCGCCAGCATCACCTGGTCGGCGGCAAGCTCTCGCGCGCGGTCAAGAACCCCACGTGGGATCCCATTTCACTGCCCGGATCGATCGCCGGTTTCCTGCGCGGCAAGGAGCTGACCGAGGACGATATCGCCCTGATGAAGGCCCACGAGCCGCTGCCGGACTATTACATGAACCGCGATGCCCGCCTGGCCAAGCTGGCGGAGCAGGGCCTGGAGGCCGCCTGGCTGTTTCCCACCCTGGGTGTGCTCTATGAAGAGCTGCTCAAGGACGACACCGAGGCGGTGACCACGCTGTTTACGGCGTTCAATCGCTGGGTGGACGAGGACTGGGGCTGCAACTACAAAGACAAGCTGTACGCGGCGCCGTACCTGTCGCTGTGCGACGTGGACTGGGCCTGCCGCGAACTGGAGTGGGCGATCGAACGCGGCGCGACGGTCGTCTGCATGCGGCCGGCGGCGGTCCAGCTTGCCGACGGCACCACCTGCTCTCCGGCCGACACCCGCTTCGACCCGTTCTGGGCGCGGCTGAACGAGGCGGGCATTACCCTGGTGGTCCACGCCGCCGATTCGGGCTACACCACACACGGCTATGTGAACGACGGCTTCTCCTCGGATTTCAACGGCGGGGTGTTCTCGCCGAACATCAAGCATTTCAACATCGAGCGGGCGGCCTACGATTTCCTCATCACCCTTGCGTATGAAAAGCTGTTCGAGCGCTTCCCCAACCTGCGTATCGCTTCGATCGAGAACGGCGCGGAGTACCTGCCCGACCTGTACCGCAAGCTGCGCCAGTCGCGCGACCGCATGCGCGGCTACTACGCGCAGGACCCGGGCGAGCTGTTCCGCGAGCATGTCTGGATCAACCCCTTCTGGGAGGACGACGTGAACGAGGTCGCGCATTACATGGGCGTCGATCGTGTGATTTTCGGCTCTGACTGGCCCCACATCGAGGGTATGCCCAGTCCGCTGGATTACGTCTCGGAACTGGACAAGTTCAACGATCAGGAAAAGCAGCTCATCCTGCGCGACAACGTGCGGGCGCTGAACCAGCCACGGCCGGTCTAGTCGCCCCCTGGCGGGGGAAATTTCGGCACGCGGCGCTGTAATTTGGCGCCACTGGGGTATACTGGGCGCTACTTCGCACAAGGTGAGCCGCGTGTCCGCTAACGAATCGAATCCAGACGCTCCCCAGACCCTCGACCCGGTATCGCCCAGTACCCCGACAGACCCCGTCGCCCCCGCGGGCCCGCCGCAGCAGTCCGAAATGCCCTTTGCCGTGGTAATGGGCCAGGCGCTGACTGAGCTGCCCAAGGATCTCTATATCCCGCCGCAGGCCCTGGAGGTGTTCCTCGAGGCGTTCGAGGGGCCGCTCGACCTGCTGCTGT
>CAYGOX010000192.1:5013-7671 GCA_964351485.1 uncultured Halioglobus sp. | reverse complement strand
GCGGGCAGGCTGCTGTTTTGCTGGATCAGCGCTGCCGCTATCGCGCTGGTCGGCCTGCGCAAGGGTGCGGCTGAGGGGCTCTGGCTCTTCGCCTGGGCGGTACTGCCCGCGGGGGCTTTGCTGTACGTGTTTGGCGACAGCGGTCCGCTGGCGATGTTGGCCGGGACACTGGTCCTGGCCCTGGTGCTTCGCGCATCGGTCAGCCTGGCGCTGACGCTGCTTGTGAGCGTTGCGGTCGGGCTGGTAATTGGCGTCCTCATGCTGAGTTTTGGGGACGCCTATCTGCAGCAAATGGTCGACATGTTCGGCCAGTTCCTGCAGTCGATGGAAGAGCAGGCCTCGCAGGGGCGTGAGCCGGTCCAGTTTGCCCGGCCCACCACGACCCAATTGGCGGGAATGCTCGGATCGGGAACCGCCGTGTTGTCAGTGGTCAGCCTGTTACTGGGGCGCTACTGGCAGGCAAGTTTGTATAACCCGGGCGGGTTCGGCGATGAATTTCGCTCGCTGCGGTACCCCGCAGCATTTGCCACGACGTTGGCGGCGGTGGCACTGGGCCTCTCCCTGGCGGGAGTCCAGTTCAGAACCTGGGCGATGATCTTTGTCATCCCCCTGAGTTTTGCCGGTCTCGCGCTGGTACATGCCCGGGTCATGGCCCGGCAGCAGGGTGCGGGCTGGCTGGTTTGGTTTTATGTCGCCTGGGTGCTGCTCGACCCGGTGAAGTTGGCAGTGGTGATGTTTGCCGTGCTCGACAGCTGGATGAATTTCCGGCAGCGCTGGACGGCGCCGAACACGCAGGTACCGCAGCCGCCACAGGATACGACCGGGTCGGATGACGATCGCGACCCGGATGACAACGCGAACGACAAGCATTGATTGGAAGGGAGCACGCTCCCCGCAACGAGGTAGTTAAAAATGGAAGTCATATTGCTCGAAAACATCAATAACCTGGGCACCCTCGGTGACAAGGTGGATGTGAAGGCAGGCTACGGCCGCAACTTTCTGATCCCGCAGGGCAAGGCAGTGCCCGCCACCGAGAGCAACGTGGCGGAGTTTGAAAGCCGCCGCGCTGAACTCGAAGCCGCAGCAGCCGAGGTCCTGGCCCAGGCGCAGGCCCGCGGCGAGGCGCTTCAGAACCTGGAGATGGTGAGCATCGGCGCCAATGCCGGTGAAGAGGGCAAGCTGTTCGGCTCCGTGGGTACCCGCGATATCGCCGATGCCATCACCGCAGCCGGTGTTGAAGTGGACAAGTCCGAGGTTCGCCTCCCCGAAGGCGCGCTGCGCGAGCTGGGTGAGTTCGAGATTGCCATCCAGGTACACGGTGATGTGACCGTGGAAGTGGCGATCGCCGTCATCCCCGAGTAAGCATGTCCGGCTGCCGATCAGTGGCGGCCACGACAGATTGATGATGCACTGGTCCGTTGGGCCAGTGCATTTTTTGTGCCCGCGCTTTGCGTCCCTGAAAATTCCCGGCCGTCGCTCCCTTTTTCAGCCGGATTCCGATACTCTGGTCGGCCCATAAGCCGATAGTTCTCCCATGGCCGACGCCGAATACCCCAGCAACGTGTCTGAACTGCCCTATCCCTCGGACAGTGAGGTATCGCGCATCAAGATGCTGCCGCATTCGCTCGAAGCGGAACAGTCGGTGCTGGGCGGACTCCTGCTGTCGGCGGACGCGTGGGATGCGGTCGCAGAGGCCGTTACCGATACCGATTTCTACCGGCCCGATCACCGGGTCATTTTCCGCCAGATTGCCTCCCTGGCCGAGGCGCTGGAGCCCATCGACGTCATCACGGTGGCCGACAAGCTCGAAGCCCGGGGCGAGCTGGAGGGCGCAGGCGGGTTGCCCTACCTGGCGGAGCTGGCGCAGAACACCCCCAGCGCATCCAACATCCGCGCCTACGCCCAGGTGGTGCGCGAACGCGCCAGCCTGCGCAAGCTGATCGAGGCGGCGCAGGAGATTGCCGACAGCGGCTTCGCCCCCGAGGGACGCACGTCCGAGGATCTGATTAACGAGGCCGAACGCCGCATCATGCAGATCTCCGAGCAGGGCCCGAAGGCCGGGGGGCCGCAGGGCGTCAACCCGCTGCTGCAGGCCGCGGTTGGCCGTATCGAGGAGTTGTTCAATTCCGGCGGCGATATCACCGGGCTCAGTACCGGGTTTAAAGACCTGGATGATATGACCTCGGGGCTGCAGCCCTCTGACCTCGTCATCGTCGCGGGACGGCCGTCGATGGGTAAGACGAGTTTTGCCATGAACCTGGTGGAAAACGCTGTGCTGGGTCAAGACAAGCCGATCCTCGTATTCAGCATGGAGATGCCGGCCGACTCCCTGGTCATTCGTATGCTCTCGTCGATCGGGCGTATTGACCAGACCCGTATCCGCAACGGCAAGCTTGAGCAGGAGGACTGGCCGAAACTGTCCACCGCGATGAACAAGCTCAAGGACGTGCCGCTGTTTATCGACGACACCGCGGCCCTGACCCCCACCGAGGTGCGCAGCCGCGCCCGTCGCGTCTACCGCGAGCAGGGCGGCCTGGGCATGATCATGGTGGACTACCTGCAGCTGATGCAGGTCGCCGGCAGTTCCGAGGGCCGCACCGCGGAGATCTCGGAAATTTCCCGCAGCCTGAAGGCGATTGCCAAGGAGTTCGACGTTCC
>CAYGOX010000192.1:3024-5003 GCA_964351485.1 uncultured Halioglobus sp. | reverse complement strand
CTCTCACAGCTCAACCGCTCACTCGAACAGCGGCCGAACAAGCGCCCGGTGAACTCCGATTTGCGCGAGTCCGGTGCGATCGAGCAGGACGCTGACGTCATCATGTTCATCTATCGCGACGAGGTGTACAACGAGGATTCGCCCGACAAGGGCACGGCGGAAATCATCATCGGCAAGCAGCGTAACGGGCCGATTGGTACCTGTCGGCTGGCGTTTATCGGGCAGCATACCCGGTTTGAGAATCTTGCTCGCGGGTCTTACGACGAGTATTGAGTATTTTTTGATACTTACTTCTATTCCCGGCAGGTGATGCGGCGCCCGGCCGAAAAGGGCACTGCGCCTGCCTGCCGCCCGGCTGCTGCGCAACTCGACAAAAATCGCTGCGCGATTTTTTGGACTCGGACAGTGCCCGCAGAACGCCCCGGTCGACAGGCAGGCGCAAGGCGTGCCCGATTTTTCGACCGGGCGCCGCACCACCTGCCTGCCACCGAGCGAGTTTCATGGGCACTTAATATCGACGTAAATTCGGCAGCATACTGCGATGCAGGTCCCGGGGCGGTGACGGGGACAGAAGGCGTCAGACCGCGCTCAAGCTTGCCCCGGCCTTCGGAAGCTTTCTGCAAGCACTGTTCGAATCCCGATTTTTTGCGCAGCAAAAAATGGTTGAGTTGCGCAGCAGCCGAAGGCCGGGGCAAGCTTGCGGTCGCCTTCCGTCCCCGTCACCGCACCGGGACCGGTATTACAATAAACAGCCAAATCCGACCCTAAAGACCCAAATCAGTTTTCAAAGCCTTGAGGTGTTCCAACTGCTCATCCCGAGACAGCGGCTGCGGCGACTCATGCTCAATCGCGGCAGGCTCCGGCACTTCCAGCACCTCGCCTCGCAGGACCGCCGTGCAGTAGCGCTGGTAGTGAGACTTGAACACCGGCCAGGTGGTCTGCTCGGGGTTGTTGGCGAGGAAAAACCAGTCCGCGTCGCGGCCGGCGAGGTAGACCGCCGGGTGTGACCACGTCTGGGCCGATTTCGGAGAGGGTTTCTGGCAGGCCTCCAGGTAGGCATCGCGCGCGGCAGGCAGGCCGTAATCTGCCAGCGACTGCTGGGCGCAGTCGAGCATGCGGTTTAGTGTGGGCAGGTATTCGCTGGTTTCGATGGCGCGTTTGGCGCCCTTGAGGATCGGTTCTACCGGGAAGTCCGCCAGCGCGTCCAGCCAGAGCTTCTTGATCTGGTTGAGTTGCTGCGCATCGGGATAGGCCGCGTAGTACTGGTTGTGGTAGTTCAGGCGGAAGAGGGCGAAGACCTGGTTGATGGCCTCTACGTGGGCCTCACGGGACGGCGGCTGCGAATCAGTCTGCCCAGGAGGTGTCGCTGAGGTCTTGCTCGAGGCTTCGATCTCGCGTCCGACGCGATGGAGAAGTTCCCTGGTGTCCGGCATGGTGTTGATCCGCCTGTGGCAGGTGGTGGCGCTTCGCCCAATGGTATTTCACGTGCTGCAGGAACTTGCTGTTCCAGGAGGTGTGCGCCTGGTTGGTGTCTTTCCAGTATACGATGAATTCAGGCAGCAGT
The DNA here is from genome assembly GCA_964351485.1 of uncultured Halioglobus sp. Taxonomy (GTDB): domain Bacteria; phylum Pseudomonadota; class Gammaproteobacteria; order Pseudomonadales; family Halieaceae; genus Marimicrobium. Next base: position 3,439 of record CAYGOX010000192.1, on the reverse strand, counting down.
GCGCGGGCGAACTCAAGATCGATATGCGACAGGCGCAGGATATCGAACACATCCTCGGACGGCTGCCAGTTGTCCGCGATGCGCTTGGGCTCGGTACTGTGTTCCAGGCTGGAGGTGTACTTGGCCCACTGTATGCGGATGTGCTGGATAAACTTCGAGTTCAGCTCCCGGGGTGCCGCGCCGCGCTCGCGCCAGTACAGGATGAACTCGGGTATGGCCGACTCGATAAACGCCGGGTCGATGCCTGCGCGCTCCATGATCTCCATCGCGTCCGCGTTGGGCCGCCAGTGATTGTCCAGCGCGCGCGGCTCCTGGGGCAGGAAACTCTCGGCCTGCTGTTGCTGGTGGTGGCGCCACTGGCTGATGACCGTCTGGCGAAACTTGTTCTCCCAGGCGTGGCTGGTCTCGCCGCGCT
>CAYGOX010000192.1:1405-3014 GCA_964351485.1 uncultured Halioglobus sp. | reverse complement strand
ATCTTCCAGTTGGTCCAGGGCGAACTGGCGCGGTATGTTGTGGTTCAGCGCCAGCAGCTGGAGCAGATCCTCGCTCGGCGCCCAGTGCACTGGCAACAGTGCGGCGCTGCGCCGGGTGGCCGGTACCGGCGCCGCCGTTGAAGCCGAGGGTGCCGGCGAGGTTAATGTCGAGTGTGCCGGCTGCCGCTCGTGTCCGGACGCGCCGGTGCCGGCTGGCGGTCGCTCTGTGGCCGATCGCTTTACGGGTTCATTCAGTGCAAAAACCAACGCGTCAGCGGTGTGCAGCGGCGGCGATTCGATCAGCAGGACACCCTTGTCGGCCAGGCTGCGGGAGATTCGGTGAATATCCTCCGCCCGCCAGAACGGGAGCTGCCGCGCGAGCGATTCGCGCGGCACACTGAGCCAGGCAAACCCGCGGCGCACCTGCGGGGCGCCGTGGTCGAGCAGCAGGTGAAGATGTTGCAGCAGGATGGCCTCTTCCAGCCCGATAGTCGCGGCCAGGCCCGGCGAAAACGCCAGCTGGTGCTCGGGGATCAGGGAGGAGTGGGACATCGATCTACCAACAAGAGGGTGCAAGTTTGCTAGGATAGCGCATCCTTCGGGGAGCGTCCGCTACTTCGTGTTCGCACCCGGTCCAATGGCAGGTGCACGGTGGGTGCAGGGAGTTTATGGCCAAACAGAAAACAGCGTTTGTCTGCAACGAGTGCGGCTCCGATTACGTCAAGTGGCAGGGCCAGTGCAGCGACTGCGGGGCCTGGAACTCGCTGTCAGAGGTCAAACTGGGGCCGGCCAAGGGCAGCGGACGCGCCGGCGCGGGCGTCAGCAACAACCGGGCGGGGTTTGCCGGCGCGCTCGACGCCGCACGTGTGCTGAATGAAATCGACCTGGAAGACCTGCCGCGATTCTCCGCAGGCGCAGACGAGTTCGACCGTGTGCTCGGCGGCGGCCTCGTACCGGGCTCGGCGATCCTGGTGGGCGGCAACCCCGGCGCGGGCAAGAGCACCCTGTTGCTGCAGACCCTGTGCCACCTGGCGTCGACGATGGAGGCGCTGTACATCACCGGTGAGGAGAGCCTGCAGCAGGTGGCCATGCGGGCCCGTCGGCTGCAGCTGCCGACCGACCGGCTGCGGCTGATGTCCGAGACCAACGTGGAGTCCATCGTGGCTGCGGCGCAGGAGTTCAAGCCCAGGGTGCTCGTCGTGGATTCCATCCAGGTGGTGCACACCGACGAGATCACCTCGGCGCCGGGCAGCGTGTCGCAGGTGCGCGAGTGTGCGTCCTACCTGATCCGGTTTGCCAAGCAGACCGGCACCGTCCTCTTCCTGGTGGGGCATGTGACCAAGGATGGCTCGCTGGCCGGCCCCAAGGTGCTCGAACACATGATCGACTGCTCCATCCTGCTCGAGGGCACCGACGACTCCCGTTTCCGCACGCTGCGCGGTCAGAAGAACCGCTTCGGCGCGGTGAACGAGCTGGGCGTCTTTGCCATGACCGAGCAGGGCATGCGGGAGGTCAAAAACCCCTCGGCGATCTTCCTCGACCGGGGCAGCGAGCAGTCCTCGGGCAGCGTGGTGATGGTCGTGTGGGAGGGCACTCGCCCCCTGCTGGT
>CAYGOX010000192.1:0-1395 GCA_964351485.1 uncultured Halioglobus sp. | reverse complement strand
GGCGGTGGGCCTGGAACAGAACCGGCTCGCCATGCTGCTGGCAGTGTTGCACCGGCACGGTGGGCTGCAGGTGGGCGACCAGGACGTGTTTGCCAACGTGGTGGGCGGCGTCAAGGTGCTTGAAACCAGTGCAGACCTGGCCCTGTTGGCGGCGATTGTCTCCAGCTTTCGCGACCGGCCGTTGCCGCGCGACATGGTGATTTTCGGCGAGGTGGGGCTGTCCGGCGAGATACGCCCGGTGCCCAGCGGCCAGGAGCGCCTGGCCGAGGCTGCCAAGCACGGGTTCAAGCGCGCAATTATCCCGCGGGGCAACGCGCCGAAGACGGCGATTGACGGGATGTCGGTGGTGGCGGTGGCGCGACTGTCAGAAGCGCTCGCGGCGCTGGACGCCTAGACCGGCGCTCTAGTTCAAAAGGCGCAGTTCTTCTTCCAGGGTGGCCAGGTCCATATGGGCCTCGAGCACCGCGCGCAGTGGCTCGATGTTCTCGGCGTCCACGTGCTGGACGTCGAAGCCCAGGCGGCCGGCCTCGACGTGTTGCAGGTAGGCGTGCAATTCCAGCTTGGTGCCTTCATCGACCGCGATGATCAGGGTGAACGGCTCGTTGTACTGCGCATCCCAGACATCGGGTTGGTCTGTGGACAAACCGGAGAGGGAGATATCGATCAGGCGCTGGTGCCAGACACTGCCGCCCTGATGTACCTCCACGGGTAGCGCCAGTTCCACGCGTGTAAACTGCCGCTTTTCATTTTCAAACTCGCTCATGCGGGTGCCCGTTACGACTTGCAACGCAGAAACTATAGCGCCGCGCGGGTCTGAAAGCGAGACACCGACTATTTCAGTTTCCGGTATTTTACCCGGTGTGGCTGTTCCGCCGCGGCGCCCAGCCGCGACTTCCTGTCGGCCTCGTAGTCGGTGAAATTGCCTTCGTGGAAGATGACGGTGCCGTCGTCCTCGTAGGCCAGGATGTGCGTGGCGATGCGGTCGAGGAACCAGCGATCGTGGGAAATCACCATTGCCGAACCGGGGAATGCCAGCAGGGCATCCTCCAGCGCGCGCAGCGTTTCGACGTCCAGGTCGTTGGTCGGCTCGTCCAGCAGGAGCACGTTGGCGCCCTGTTTCAGCAGCTTGGCCAGGTGCAGGCGGTTGCGCTCACCACCGGACAGGTCCTTGACGTATTTCTGCTGGTCCGAACCCTTGAAGTTGAAACGGCCGACATAGGAGCGTGACGGTACCTCGTAGTTGCCGATCTGGATGATATCCAGCCCGTCCGACACTTCCTCCCAGACGGTTTTGTCGCCGTTCAGGTCGTCGCGCGACTGGTCGACGTAGCCCAGCTGCACGGTTTCCCCGACCTTGACCTCGCCGCCGTCGGGCGTCTCCACGCCCATGAGAAT
>CAYGOX010000191.1:0-7688 GCA_964351485.1 uncultured Halioglobus sp. | reverse complement strand
GGTCGTACACGGGGCGATTCCACAACCAGACTGTGCTCTGGTGCAGCCGCAGTTCCGCCAGCGACGGGACCTCGCCGTCCCACAGTTCTTCTTCCGCTGTCCGCGGTGCACACACGGGCAACAGCGGCGGATAGATGCGCACCGCTTCGGTGAACAACTCCAGTGCGCCCTCGCGCACCCAGCCCTGCCCGAAGTTCACGCGCGCCGGCTCGTTCCACCCGTAGCGGGCCAGCTCGCGGGTGACGATGGACTGCTTGAACAGCGGGATACGCGTCTCCTGCCACAGGCGATGCCCGAACAGCGTCGGTGAGTTCGCCCCGATCGCCAGCGCCAGCGGCGTCGCCAGTGCGATGGCATTGAACATCGCCGCAAATTCCTCCGGCGGCACGCGGTAGTGCACCTGGAAGGACGTGTTGGCGCCCTCGAGCGTGATGTCCGTCATCGCCAGTTTCAACGGCTCAGGACCATCGATATCGATATGAAAGCGCCCTCCCCGGCGTTTCAGGAGCTGGTGCACGAGGGCGTGGTAACGCTTGCGGTCGGTAATGCGGTGCGGACCGAAATCCGTGTGCTGCAACGTTGGCAAAATTCCGATCGGCACGATGCGGCCCCCGTAGGGCCTGGCCAGTTCACGCAGCGCGGCAAGCTTGTCGAGCATCTCCTGCTCGGTGGCCTCGAAGGCGTTCGCGGCCAGGGACTGCGGCGACAGGTTGTATTCCAGGTTGTACTGGTTCAGTTCCAGCGTGAGCTGTGGGTCGGCCGCCGCAGCGTGCAATTCGCCGTTGAGGGGTAAGGCACTGCCCTGATCATCGACGATGTACATTTCCAGTTCAGCGCCCAGCGACGCGGGCCCGGCACCAAACCCCGGTTGCGCCAGCAGGTCGCCCAGCGCAGACAGGTTCTGTTCAAGCGCCGCCTGGAAGCGACGTCGATCCGCTTCCTCGAACTCCGTGGTTTCTATTTCTATCCCCATCCGGGTGCTCGACTACCCACCATGTGCCTGCTGCGCATCATCAAAGTGTGCGGCAGATGCGCCGGAAACGCCAGCCATCAACCCGGGAGTAAATGTGCCAGGAGCACATCGACCAGCACCGCCACCAGCAGCGCCGCGCTGAACAATCGCGCGTGCGCCGCGGTGCGCGCAGCCGCGCTCTCAACCTCGCCCTGTGACGCATCCTGTTCCGAATCGCTCAACGTCGCCCAGAGCGGCGGCACCGTGGTCGCGCACAGCAGGACGGGCAACACCGGCCATCCGAAAGTCTCCCGGTAAAACAGCGTGCACAGCAGCGCGTACTGCAGGGCGATGAGCAGTCGCGCCAGCACGCGCGCTCGCGCTTCACCGAGCCAGACCGGCATCGTCCACAGCCCGCGCGCCGCGTCCTGCGCCCGGGTCTCGAGGTGCGCCGCGATCACGATCACCGTCGGTCCCAGACCATACAGAATCGCCAGTAGCGCGACTTCCGGACTCCAGCCGCCGGTCGTCACATAAAACGTCCCGTGCAGCATCAACGGCCCCCAGACCAGGAACACGGCCGGCTCACCCAGGCCCAGACCCCGCAGCGGCCAGCGGTAGAACAACGCCAGGAAGAGACCGGCCGCGAACAACTCCAGCGTGGCGCCGCCGCGCAGCGCCACCAGCCAGGCGCCACAGCCAAGTGCAGCCGTGCCGAGCACTGCGGCAAAACACCACACCCACAGCCGGCTGATACGACCCTGCTCCAGCGGACCCGGGGTCAGCGGTGGCACCGCCCGAGCGCCGGCGCCGGCCAGCAGCGGTTGTAAAAGGTTGGCGGCGGCGTGGGCGAGCAACAGGCCCGTTGCCGTCCACAGCCACAGTGACAGGTCGAAGAAGTGGACACGCCATGCCATGAGGCCACCGAACAGGGCCGCCGCGAGCGTAAAAAACAGCGCCTGGGGGCGCAGCAGTATCGCAAGTGCCGCAGAAGCCGCCGGTGACTCCCCAAGCCGGGTGTCCTGGATCGCTGGCGAGTCCATCAGATGAAGTCTGAAAACCGCAACACCAGGCGGCCGCCCTCTTCGGTGACAGCCGGCGCCGGTGGCAGGGCGCGACACCTGCCATCGACGTTGTCACCGCTGTAGATATCGAAACGATAGCCGTGCCAGGGACAGACGACTGTGCCGTCGCCCGACGCCAGGGGTCCATCCAGCGGGCCGAGCAGGTGTGGACAGACCGCGCTGTGCGCGCGCCATTGTCCGTTGTGATATCGCAGGCAGTAGCGACCGCGCAGCGTATCCACCACATGGGCCGTGCCGTGCGGCGCGGGGTGCGGGATGGTCACCGATACTTCGCGCGGCGCAGCAGCGTGCTCCGCATTGCGCGAGCGCGCATCGAGCGCGGCCTGCCGGCCACGCATCAGGTCTTCATCCTCGTCGTACAGCAGCGCGTATTGCTGTTGCAGGACCTCGCGGTACAGGCTTACCTCGTCAGGTGCCAACTGCCGCGCGCTGTAAAATCGCACGTGAACCTCTATGCCCCCACGGTCCAGCGCCATGGCCTGCGTGTGAATTTCCACGTCGGCCGCCGGCCCCTCGATAACCCGCGTCGCCCAGTAGTGGCGCTCGCTGTCGAGCAGCAGTTCGAGCACCTGCCAGTCCTGGCCCATGCCTGCCGGCAGCGCCCGCGCGCGCCACCCCCAGGGCCCGTAGTCGATCTCTTCAATGTCGGCAAAGGAGGATTGGTGAACATGCGGCAGGTGTTCCCAGTCCAGCGCGTTTTCCATCATCCGCGCCATATTGACCGGCAGCCGCCGCCGATAATCGCCCAGCGGTTGCAGCCGCGCGATGCCACGGTAGTCGACGGTTTTCGGCCTGTCGGCGAACATATCCATTACTGTAGTAATGCCTCAGTGCTGCCTCCTGTACACCGCGTCATTGTAGCGGGGCTGGCTCGCCCCGTCAGGACCGGTGCGGACGGCGAACCACGCGCTGCGCGATGGCCTGCTGCGTGCCCGGCTGTGTGCCGGCGACCACACCTTCGAAGGCGTGCAGCGTTTCGAAGCCCTCGAACCGCTCGGCCAGTTCACCCGGTTGCAGGAGAAAGTCGGGATTGGTGGGTCGGCCGAACTGCGGCTGGTCGCGCGTGAACGTCTCGTACAGAATCAGGCCGCCGGGCGCGACCGCACGCCGCAGTGCGTCGAACAGGGGCCGGTGTAGATAGCGGAACACCAGGATCGCGCCAAAACAAGCCTCGCCCAAAGTCGCCGGAGGCAGTCCGCCTGTGTCTGTGTGTGTGTCGGGTTCAAGATCGACCTCGCGCAGCCGGCCGGTGCCCGGTGCGTCACCGGCGCGCGCGGCCAGCCGCTCACCCAGCGCGTCGAGGGCCTGGACATCCCGGTCGAGGAAGACCACCTCCGCGCCGCAATCGAGCACCGCCAGCCCGTTGCGCCCACTGCCGCAGGCCAGGTCCAGCACAGGACCGAGCGCTGCGGCCCGGGCGATATCGGGCAGAAAGCGTGTCACCAGTTCGGCGGGAATCAGCGGTTGAGTCACTCCGGGGCATCCTTTTCACAGATTCGGGGAATTATCGTCTAAACTGGCGGCCGCGTCCCGCGCCGCGACAAACGTACAACCCAAAGAGCAGTCACACCATGCCGACTTACGACTTCGACAATCCGCCCGACCGCACGGGCGGCGACAGCCTGAAATGGAACAAGTACGCCGACGCCTGGCCCGGGGCCATCGGCGCCTGGGTCGCCGATACCGATTTTCCTGCGCCACCAGCGGTGCGCAACGCGCTGCGTGAGCGCCTGGACGGCCCCGCGCTGGGCTACTGCGACGAACCCGGCGCGCTGCTCGAGGTGATCGTTGAGCGCCTTGATCGTCTCTACGGCTGGCGCATCGACCCGGCGTGGATCGTCAGCCTGCCGGGCGTGGTGCCCGGCCTGTTCGGCGCGGTGCGCGCCTGTGGGACAGCCGGCGATGCTGTCATCGCGCAGACACCGAACTATCCGCGTTTCTACAGCGCTGCGCAGTATTCCGACCAGCGACTGCTCCGGCTGCCGAGCCATTTGCAGGACGGGCGCTGGCAGCTCGATATCAGTGCGCTGGAGGAACTGGCGACACAGGGCGCGAAGACGCTGTTGCTGTGTAACCCGCACAATCCGCTGGGCACGGTGCTCACGCACGACGAACTGACGCAGATCGAGCGCATCTGCCTGGCGAACGACATCGTGGTGTGCTCCGACGAGGTCCACGCCGAACTCATCCTGGACCAGGACAAGACGCACATCCCGATCGCCACGCTGTCGCCGGCAATGGCGCAGCAATCGATCACCCTCATCGGCCCGGGCAAGGCATTCAACCTGGCGGGCGTACTGGGACTGGGCCTGGCGATCATTCCCAACCCGGCGCTGCGCGAGGCCTTCTCGCGGCAGGTCTTCGGGATCGCGGGCAATGTATCCGGTCTCGCCCAGATCGCCGCGCTGGCAGCCTACCGCGACAGCGACGACTGGCTGGCACAGCTTGTGGCCTACCTGCGCGGCAATCGCGACCTGCTCGAAGCGCGCGTGCGCGACATGGCCGGCGTGTCGATGACCCACGTCGAAGCCACCTTCCTGGGTTGGCTGGACGTGTCCGCGCTGGCGCTGCCGTCGCCGCACGCTTTCTTCGGCTCGCACGGCGTCGCCCTGTCCGACGGCGAGGAAATGGGCGTTGCGGGCTACCTGCGGCTCAACTTCGGCTGTTCGCGCGCCACACTCGAGACGATGCTTGCGCGCATGGAAGCGGCCATCGCGCAGCGCTGAGGGCGCTGCCTAGAACCAGCGCGGGACGCAGTCACAGAACGCGCGGTAGGCGTCGCCGTGCACTGCCTCCAGCCGCTCCTCTTCCAGCCTGACCTGGATTTCGACCAGCACGAGATCCAGCGCGACGATCAACAGCGTGAGCGCATTGGGCAGCACCAGGAAATAACCGATGACGCTGAGCATGATGCCGCCGAAAATCGGGTTGCGGGAATAGCGGAACAACCCCGCCTGCACCAGCGCTGTCTCGTTGTCGTGATCCACGCCGATGCGCCAGGAATCCCCCATCTGCGCCTGCGCCACGACGATGATCACCAGCGCCGCCAGCGACAGGACCACACCGATCCAGGCCAGCCAGGGCTGCTCCAGCCACACCAGTGGCGCCAGCAGGCTGTACAGTTCGGGGTAGGCGACGTACAGGACGGCCACCAGCACCGACAGCAGCGGCAACAGCTTGAAGTAACGGGCGATCACACCCTCGGCGCCGTGGCTGGACATCAACCGGTAGGGGTTGACCCCGGTCTTGCGATAAGTACGCCAGCTTCGCCAGGCGAAGGCCAGGCCGAAAAACAACAGCAGGTAGATGGGCAGGAACCACTCCAGGAACGCGCGCATAATTGCTCTCCTCATTCACGTTTTACACCACGTTAAGGGGTTCCAGTACGGGAAGGTCAACCACCGGGCGCGGCGCGCTCGCACACAGGCGCAACCACTGGCCCGCACCGCCGGGCCTGTGACACACTGGCGTTCGCTATCACGACGACACGGGAAGAATGCCCATGATTACCCAGGACACCGTCTCCTCCGACACGGTCACTATCGCTGCGCCTATTGAACTGGTGTGGGAGATCCTGCTGGATTTCGATAACTACGGCGCCTGGAACGCCTTCTGTTCCAGCATCAAGAACGAGTCGCTGGCGCTGGGCAGCGCGGTGGACATGATGGTGGATCTGGGCGGCGGTCCGTCGCAGCAGGTTGAATATATCTGCGAGGTAACACCGCCGACGCGCATCGCCTGGCGCATGGAGAACAAGCCCGGCGACCCGATCCACGCGGTGCGCACGCAGGACCTGACGCGAATCGACGACACCAGCTGTACCTATGTCACCGCCGACCTGTTCACCGGCCCCGAGGCCACGAACATGATGGCGGCGATGGCCACCGCCGTGGAAACCGGCTTCAACCGCTGCGCATACGACCTGAAAGCCTACGCCGAGCGCCGCTTTTCAGAGCAGGCTTAGAAGCTGCGATAGCGCCGCTGCACGTGCGCCTGGCGCACGGCAATTTCCGCCCGGCGCTCATCGCCCGACAGGCGCGGCATGTCGGCCGGGATCACCGAGTCGACGTCATCGAGCGATATCTTGCGTGCGCTGATCACGGGAAAGTCCGCCTCGTCGGGTAACTGCGAATACGCCCAGCGGTGGGACAGGAAACCGCGCGGCAGCCCGGTGGTATCCAGCCAGTTCTGCACACCCGGATCGCGGTGCGACACGATCCAGCGCTGCACGTTGTCCGGCCCCATGTACATCTGGTGCAGGTTGAGACTGGACTGGTGGTTGGCGTAATCGGGCGACTCGCCCCAGAGATTCCCAAGGTGCACACTGACGTAGACCGGATCGCCGGTGTAGGTCGCCTCCACGTAGAGCGCCTCGTCCTCTTCCAGGTCGAAAATGCCACCCGCGTACACATTGGTGCTCATGCCGCCGCCGGTGTCGCTGGACGCCGCGTTGGGCTGGTTGTAGCCATTGACGGGAAAGAAGTATCGACCGCCCTCGGGGCCACCGAACTTGCCGTTGGCGTTGAGCAGTTTGTCGTAGAACTCCATCCAGAACACCATCTGGCCACGCACAATGCTGCCCATGTTGCGCAGGTGCTCGGCGCAGGCGGCCGGATCAAGCGGCTCGGGGTGTTCACCCACCGTGTCGAGGTTGGTGATGCTCAGGTGGATCGCCTCCTCGTTCTCCCAGTCGTAAAACAGCTGTCGCCCGCTGATAAAGGTCGCATAGCGATCGCCGCCTTCGGGGTTGCTCTTGCTCGGCCCCTTGCGCGTACAGATGAAATGTCCGGTGTAGCCTTCGGGTTTTTCCGGACCGAGGATCAGTTCGAATTCACCGTCTGCGTTCACCTCCAGCTGCGAAGAATCCAGCGTACCGAAACCGGTGCGAAAGCCCGGGGTGAGTTCAGTCAGCTCGCCGGTGTCGCCGGCCATCGGGCCGTCGGCCGTTTCAAAAATTACGTACTGCGGTGCGAAGGGCCCGTCGCCCTCGCGCGGCTTACCGCGCCAGTGGCCGCACTGCCCCACTTTGCCCGTGACGCGGTAACGGTAGCGGCCGTCGATTGGCGCGTAGAAGTAGATGGCGTCGGTGTTTTCGATCGTCGACTTGTTGAAGATCGACAGCGCATTGCGAAAGGCGGGAAAGCGCGGGTCGGCGTGAAACGTGCGCTCGATACCGTGGTGGACAAATCCCGCCAGGTAGCGGTAGCCCTCGGCCAGTACACGCGACGTGGCCTGCGGTGAACTCGCGGCCGGGTTGTCGATCACATCGCGCGCGGCGGCCAGGTCGGCGATGAGGCCGTCCCAGGCTTCTCGCAGGACAGCGGCATCCTGGTCGGTGGTATTGGAATCACTCATGACAGCACTCCTTGGGCGGCAGATTAGTTTAGCTGGTCCTGGAACACGCTGAGCATGCCCGCGCCGTTGGCGGCGATGGCATCCTCCAGCGGCATCTCGCGCAACGCGCGGCCGTCGTCGCGACTCTTGGGCCAGGTCAGCCAGCCGGCATGTTTGCCCAGCGCGGCCATAGACTCATCGACGCAGTCCTCCACGGACTGGATACCGGCGTCACCCCAGAACGTGGGGTTTTGCGCTAGGTATCCCTCGGTGGCGGTCTGGTCGGGCTTCGATGCGAGCACGTCCACATTGGTGTC
>CAYGOX010000190.1:7546-7770 GCA_964351485.1 uncultured Halioglobus sp. | reverse complement strand
AGCTCGACCCGGACAAGAACCTCATCGACAACATCTGCGGCGGCCAGGAGTTCATCGAGATCAACGGCAAGCGCCGGCACGCCATCTCCTATCTCGGCGACTTCCTGTTCAGCCCCGAGCGCGTGCGGACCCCTGCCCGCGCCCTGTCCGGCGGCGAACAGAACCGCGCCATCCTCGCGCGGCTGTTCAGCAAACCCGCGAACCTGCTGGTGCTGGACGAGCCC
>CAYGOX010000190.1:5686-7458 GCA_964351485.1 uncultured Halioglobus sp. | reverse complement strand
ACGGCACCGTCCTGCTGGTCAGCCACGACCGCGCGTTCATGGACAACGTCGTGACCAGCCTGCTGGTGGTACCTGGCGACGGCACCGTGTCTGAATCTGCCGGTGGTTACAGCGACTACGAGGCGCGCCGCGCGCTGTTGGAAAAAACAGCGGCAGAAACGGCAACAGAGACGGCGCCAGACCCGGAAACTTCCACACCGTCCTCACCGGCCGAACCGCCGCGCAAGCGCAAGCTGTCCTACAAGGACCAGCGCGAGCTCGACGCGCTGCCGGCCAAAATCGAAGCGCTGGAGACACGACAGCAGGACCTGGAAGCGCGCGTTTCGGAGCCGACCTTCTACAGCGGCGAGCGCAGCGACGTCGACGCCACACTCGCCGAACTTACCCAGGTACAGACCGAGTTGGAACAGGCCTTCGACCGCTGGGCCGAACTCGACGAACAGGCCGGTTAGCGCGCCGCGACAAAATCACTATGACATTCTGCTATGATCGACCGGGTACACCATTCACCCGACAGCGGATTGTCCCCCACCATGACCAGCTACCACGAGCAGATCACCTGCCGCCCCGATGACATTGACCTCGCCTTCTGGCGCAAGCCCACAGGGGTCAGCGTGCCGGATGACGAGTTGAGCTTCCTGTTGGTACCGGACGCGGTGGAGACTCTGGCGGTGGGCGAGGTGGCAGAGCAGGTCCACACTTTCCAGGCGGACAACGCTGCCTCCGGCGATGCCCTCACCCACGCGCTGATGGCGACCATGGGCGGCATGCTGCCCGGCATCCTGATTTACGATCACCTGGTTCAAGGCAATACCGGCGATACACCTCCGATGGCGTTCGGCACTATCGGTGTCTCACTGTACAAGGGCCCCAACGAGCGCTTCGACGCGCCGGAAGTGAAACAGGCGATATCGCTCGATATCACCGACGGCAACGTTCTGGTCATCGACGACCTGGGCGATCGCGGCGGTACGCTGAAATTTCTCTCCGAGCACATCGCATCGCAGGGCGCGCGCCGCGTAATGTCACTGGCGCTGTACATGAAGCCATTGGCGATGGAAGTGTGTCCGGCTGATTTCTACTTCGGTGAAGTCGAACAGGACACCTGGATCATCACCCCGCGCGAGCGCGTCGAGACGCTGGTCAAGCGATTGCCGGTGTGGAAAGAACGCGGCGCCTCGGAAGCCGAATGCCGGCGCCGACTGGTCGATCTGATCGGCTACGCGCCGGCGGTGGTCGACCAGTACCTGCCGCGGGTTTATGCCGGGGCGTAGCGATATATAACGTAAGTTGCGAACGGTAAAGGAAGCGATCACTCAACTCCCGTTCACCTGTCGCTATCGACGATTACACCGCCATCAAACCCAAATGCTTCACAAAGGGCCTGAAGTCCCTGTCGGAAAACAACAGCGGCAGCTTACGGTCTATGCAGAAGGACGCAATGATGACGTCCGCCGTTTTTCGCACCGTCACGCCCTTCTTCCTTAAAGCCCGAAAGTTCTGCGCACTCTTGATGGCCATCTCCTTGCCCAGCATGTCAAAAACCGTGACATCCTCGAAGAGCCGGAGGGCGGTTCGGTAGTCTTTGTCCTGCCTGAATCCCTGGAGTACTTCGGTCAGGATCAAATCGCCGATTGCGACAGGCCTGCGCCCAAGGCAATCGTCGAGCGCGTCAGTCGATGTGTTCTCAACACCGAGGAAGTAATCGATCCATACGCTGGAATCGACCACGATCACGGCGCACTTCTCATCTCATCCAGATCACCGGTCCA
>CAYGOX010000190.1:0-5676 GCA_964351485.1 uncultured Halioglobus sp. | reverse complement strand
CGATAAGCACGCATGCTTTCCTGCTTTTTCAACCTGATTAATGTCTTCAGGCCCAGTTCAACCACGTCTTTCTTGGTTTTGAGGCCCGTTGCCTTGAGAACATCCGCCATCAGTTGATCATCAATTTCGATGTTTGTGCGCATAGCGTTCCCCCATGGCTCCATTTTTTACAATGTGTATATATTATAGTTATTATACACATTGTAACAAGCGGACAATTACCCCTGACGCACCGCCGCAATCGCATTGGCCAGGTAGGCCAGGTTGCGCTCGTTGATACCCGCCACGTTGATCCGCGACGAGTCAAGCATATAAACGCTGTGCTCTTCGCGCAGGCGGCGGGCCTGCTCCGGGGTGAGCCCCAGGAACGAAAACATGCCCTTCTCCGCCTCGATAAAGCCGTAGTCATCGCCGGTCAGGCGTTCCAGCTCACCGCGCAGGCGTGTGCGCAGGCCGTTGATGCGGTCGCACATGCCCGCCAGCTCCTGCTGCCACTGCGCGCGCAGCGCATCGTCGCTGAACACCATGCCGGCCAGGATCGCGCCGTGCGCCGGCGGCATCGAGTACACCCGGCGCGCCGCCACCGCCGCCTGGCTCAGCACCGCAGTGGCCGAGCGCTCATCTGGGCAGACAAACACCGCCGCGCCGGTGCGCTCGCGATACAGGCCCAGATTCTTGGAACAGGAGGCGGCGATAATGACCTCGGGCAACTGCGCCACCAGCGTCCGCAGGCCCGCGGCGTCGGCGTCCAGGCCGTCGCCGAGACCCTGGTAGGCGATATCCACGAATGGCACGAAGCCCTGCTGCTGCGCCATATCGGCCAACGTCTGCCACTGCGCGAGTGACAGGTCGGCACCGCATGGGTTGTGGCAACAGCCGTGCAGCAGCACCACGTCGCCCGCGCGGGCCGCGCGAAGATCCTGCACCATACCGTCGAAATCGACACCGTGGCTGGCGCTGTCGTAATAGCGATACGTCTGAAATTGCAGCCCGACACTGCCCACCAGCGGGATGTGCACCGGCCAGGTCGGGTCCGACACCCAGACGCGTGCGCCCGGCGCCGCAGCGTGCACAATCTCCGCGCCGATGCGCAGCGCGCCACAGCCGCCGGGTGTCTGGATGCTGGTCACCCGCCCGTCGCGCAGCGCCGCACTGTCATCGCCCAACGTGAGGCGCCGGATGCCCTCGTTGAAGGCGGCATCGCCCGCCGGCGGCAGGTAGGCCTTGGTCGTCTCCTGCTGATCGAGCCTGTGCTGGGCCTGCTGCACGGCTTCGAACACCGGGCAGACCCCGGCCTCGTTCATATAGATGCCGACGGTGAGGTCGACCTTGTCCGGATTCGGGTCGGCCGCACACTGGGCAGCCAGCCCCAGAATGGAGTCGGCGGGCAGGATGTCGAGGTTCTGCAGCATGGTGTCGGGCTCCCGTTTGTCGCGATAGTGTCGCGCTAGTGTCGCGATGGCCTCACCACCGGCGTGAGGCCGCGGCATTATAGCCCAGCGGCGCGGTCCGACATATGTCACACAATTGCCAAGTACTTTTAACGCGCGGCTGCTAAACCCGCTGACTATACTGGCCGCAAAGAGAAGTAGTACAGCCCGCTAGCGAGAATGTTATGAACAAGCCGCAACACACCACACTGCAAGGCAAGGTCAGCTGGGTCGAGTTCCTGCGCAGCATTCGCTTCGATCACGCCGACAAGTCGCGTGCGTCAGGTGAATGCGCGTCGCACTTCGCCTCGCTGAACCAGCACGCCCCGGTGCGTGGCGGCAGCGCCGAAGACCCCTTTTTGGTGCGCAGCGCCAACTAGCGGGCGGCGGACTCATCTAATCTGTCGAAAGCAATCTGCATCTTTTTAAATCCATCCATAAAGTTGGATTTGAAATGCACCGGCTGTGACAGCAACCGCAAGTTGCCCATACGACCAGCGATTTCTTCCGTTATCGACTCCAGAATCAATCGAGCCTGGTGCACCCCGATACAAAAATGAGGGCCCGCACCAAAGGTGCGATAGTTGCGACGCGTGATGACGGGATCGCGCGTAATGTCAAAAGTCTCCGGGCTGGAAAAACAGGCTTCGTCATGGTTCGGTGACGCGAGCAGGCAAATGAGCTTGTCCCCTTTCACGACCTTTTCGCCGGCAAAACTCATATTTCGTGTTGCGGTCCGGCGCAAATAGACCACGGTATTTCGCAGCCGAAGAATTTCCTCAACCGCACCGGGCACCAGTTCAAGGTCAGACTGCAACATCGCGTACTGTTCCGGGTGGCGTATAAACTCATAGACCAACCATGCGGTTGTGTTACGCGTCGTCTCCATACCGCCAATAATGAGATTGACGAAAAATCCCGCGTACTCTTCGCTGCTTAACTTTCTCCCGTCGATATCGGTCTTCAACAAATCCATGGTGACGCTGTCGCGGGGATGAGTCCGGTGGTTTTCAGCAAGATTAACCCCGAATTGATACGCCTCAAGCGAGGCATTGAACCCCGCGTCCCGGTTCTCGGCATAATCGGGGTCGTTGGCCAATGTCATGGTATTGGTTAATTTCGCGAGATACTCGTAGTCTTCTGGATTGACACCCAAGAGGGTGTAGATCGCTCGCATAGGCGTTTGCAGAGCGACCTCCTGAACAAACTCGCATTGGCCTTTATCAATTACGCTGTCGATGACTTCTTTGGCGATCTGCCTGATTAACGGGGAACGCGCCTTCAGCGCTTTGGGGCGGAAGGCGACGTCCACCAGGTTTCGGTAATTCCGGTGAAGCGGAGGATCCATAAACGTCATGCTTTGTTGCTGGACGGCAAGCGCCTCCTCGGGAAAGTCCTCCAGCAGCGGGCCAAAATTATTGGTGAAGTCCGCGGGGGTTTTGAGCACATGGTCTATGTCGTCACGCTGCAAAACCAGCCAGTGTCCGCCATTGGCATAGTCGTCTGCCTGCCAGATCATCCTTTTCCCGCTGTTACGCAAGCGGGCAACCTCCTGGCGCGGAGTGCCCTGGACGAAATTATCCAGATTCAATAATGTCGCGTGAGGACAAGCATCCATGATGTGCTCCTTGTAACGAATGCGCGTTGTTCACACCCGCCCTGGCATCATGGGTGGCCTGAGATCAAAAAAAAATGGCGGTTCTCGTAAAACCGGATCAGGCAACTCGCACAAACGGGCGTATGGCGGCGCTGCGGCACAGCGCCCAGCGTTCGTGCGGCTCCACCAGGTGGTTGGCAACCACCGCGAACACCAGCGGATTGAAGGGAAAACCCACGTGGCTGGCCATCACGGCCATGTTGGTCACGTAGGCCGGCTCAGCCTCGCAACGTGCGATGCCTGCGCCCACAATACCGTCGCTCTCGCTGTACAGCGCCAGGATCGGCACCCGCAGGTCGCCGCCGCGGTAGGTGTGCGAGACCCAGCGCGTCAGGGCCTCCTCGTCGGCGTTGTCCTCGTTGTCGTAGAGCCTACCCATCACGCTGTACAGCGCAGTACCACGCGGGTCGCCATAGGGCGTACCGAGGGTGATGACCTGGCGGATCCACTGCGGAAAGCGGTGTGCCAGCGCCACCGCATACAGGCCGCCGAGACTCCAGCCAATGAGAGTGAGCTTGCGGCCACTGGCTTCGAATTCGCGTTCAACACGGGCGGCAATCACGTCCTCGGTCTGCGAGCGGTGCGCGAGGAAGTCATCGATATTCTTTGAGCGGACCTCCGAGGCATTGCGGCCCAGGCCCCAGGGCACGGCATTGTAGCCGCGCTTGTTGAGGAACTTGCGCAACTGCGACGTCGAGCCGTCCGCGCCCATAAACCCCGGAATGGTCATGATCGTGTGGCCGTCGCCGCGCGGCAGCGCGCGCAACAGGGGCGAGAGCATGGCGGTACTGCCAATCTCCATAACCACGCGGCTTAATTCGAGCATACTGTGGTGCAGCTTCGGCGGCCGCAGGTCGGCCGTGAACTGCGTTTGTTGAGCCGGCATCAGATATCCCCCTGATCACACGTCCGCCCATATTGTTGCACCGATGCCCGCCGAATACAGCGCCGGATACACCTTGCGGTATAACATTTTATGCTAGAATCCGACCCCATCGACAATCTCCGGCTATATCCAGGCCCCGGCCCTGCAACGAACACCGTGACAGACTCCCAGGACACACTTTTCGCCGACCCGCTGGGCGAGATCACCCCCTTTGCCTTCGACGCCAATGTGGCCCGGGTCTTCCCGGACATGATCCGTCGCTCCGTGCCGGGCTACGCCACCATCGTCAGCATGACGGGGCTCATGGCGGCCCGCTACGCACAACCCGACACCCGCCTGTACGATCTGGGCTGCTCGCTGGGAGCGTCCACCCTGGCCATGCGCCAGCACGTGCACAGCAGCGGCTGCGAGATCATTGCCGTGGACAACTCTACGGCGATGCTGGAACGCTGCCGCAGCGTCCTCGACACCGACACGCACGACCTGCCCGTCCAACTGGTGTGCGCCGACCTGGAGGACGTAACGGTGTCGCGCGCCTCGGTCGTGATCCTGAACTTCACCCTGCAGTTTGTCCCGCAGGCGCGGCGCGATGCGGTGATACAGGCGATCTACGACGGGCTCGTCCCCGGGGGGATCATGGTCCTGTCGGAGAAAGTCATGTTTGACGATCCGCACCTGGACCAGCTCAACATCGACCTGCATCACCAGTTCAAGCGCGCCAACGGCTACAGCGAACTGGAAATTGCCGGCAAGCGCAGCGCGCTGGAAAACGTCCTCGTGCCCGAAACGCTCGATGCGCACCGCGCGCGGATTCGCACCGCCGGCTTCGCAAGCTGCGACGTGTGGTTCCAGTGTTTTAATTTCGCGTCGCTGGTCGCCATCAAGTAATGGACTACCAGCCACTCATCGAGCGCTGGCGCGGCAGCGATCTGGACGCGTGGGCGCAGGCACTCCCCGCGCAACTGGACAGCGGCCTGTCACTGGCACGCTACGGCGACCTGCCGCGCTGGCGCGATGCCCTCGCCGCACTGCCACCCCTGCAGGTGGATACCGTCACCCTGGACGCGGCCCGCGTCGGCGCCACCCGCGCGACACCGCTGAGCCCAGCCGAGGAACACGCGCTGCGCGAGGCGTTGATGGGCCTACATCCCTGGCGCAAGGGGCCTTTCGAATTGTTCGGTGTACACATCGATACGGAGTGGCGCTCGGACTGGAAGTGGGACCGCGTCCAACCGGCGCTGGACGACCTCGCCGGCCGCCGCGTCCTGGACGTGGGCTGCGGCAGCGGCTATCACTGCTGGCGAATGCGCGGCGCAGGCGCCGCCGAAGTCATCGGCATCGACCCCACACCGCTGTTCGTGGTGCAGTTCTGGGCCCTGCAAACCTACCTGCAGCAACCCGACGTGTGGGTGCTCCCGGCGGGGATCGAACATGTCCCGCCACAGTCGCGCGCATTCGACACCGTGTTCTCCATGGGAATCCTCTACCACCGGCGCTCGCCGATGGACCACCTGCAGGAACTCAAAGACTGCCTGCGCCCCGGCGGCCAGCTACTATTGGAAACCCTGGTGATCGAGGGCGAGCTCGGCGACACCCTCGTCCCCGAGGGCCGCTACGCGCGCATGGGCAACGTCTGGTTCCTGCCCAGCTGCGCCACGCTCACCAGCTGGATGCGCAAGATCGGGTTTACCGACATCACGCTG
>CAYGOX010000189.1:6668-7771 GCA_964351485.1 uncultured Halioglobus sp. | reverse complement strand
CGGTGCGCGCCAGCAAGATACCGTAGTCGCAGAAATGGGCGCCGGAGGTCCAGACCTTCTGCCCGTTCACCACCCACTCGTCACCGGATCGTTCGGCGCGGGTGCGGATGCCGCCGGTGTCGGAGCCGGCGGCCGGTTCGGAAAACAGCTGGCACCAGATATCGTCTCCGCGTATGCCGCGCGGCAGGTACTGCGCCGACAGTTCGGGCGCGGCCCAGGTCGCAACGGTCGGCAGGCATTGCCCCAGGCTGTTTTCAAATACGCGCGCGGGCACCAGGAACTGCGCTTCTTCCTGCCCGTAGATCACCTGGTGGATTGGAGGCGCGCCGCGCCCGCCCATGTCTTCTGGCCAGGTGAGCGCGGCGTAGCCGGCCTCGGCTTTCTTGCGCTGCCAGTCTTTGGCCGCCGCCACGCGCTCGGCTTCGCTCAGGTCGGCGCCGAAGATTTCCTCGGCGCTTGTCCGCGGGGTCGCGTTGGCTTCGAGCCAGGTGTGCACCTCGGCGCGAAAGGCGGCTTCTTCGGGAGAATCATTGAAATCCATAGCTGTTGCCGCGCTTACGCGGCCTCCGTGATCAGTGCATCGGCCAGCTGTGCGCGCCAGGCGTGTTCGCTGCCGATCAGTTGTCCGAGGTAGCGGGCGCGGCGGAAGTGGAGGTGGCAATCCATTTCCCAGGTAAACCCGATGCCGCCGTGAATCTCAATCGCCTCCTCCGATGCCAGGGTGTAGGCCTTAGTCGCGGCGACGCGCGCTGCTGCTGCGGCCAGCGGCAACTGCGGCGCGTCGGTCGACAGCGCCCAGGCGCCGTAGAAGGCGTGGGCGCGGGCCAGCTCGATCTGCGTATAGATGTCGGCCATCTTGTGTTTCAGCGCCTGGAAGCTGCCGACCTGGCGGCCGAAGGCCTTGCGCTCCAGCGAATAGGTGCGCGCTGTTTCCAGTGATTGTGCCGCACCGCCGAGTTGCTCAAACGCCAGCAGTACCGCCGCGGTATTACGCACGCGCGCACTCACCGCCTCCGACTCGTCAGCGGAGCCCAGCGGCTGTGCCGCGCACGCTTCAAACGTCAGGCGCGCATAGGGGCGCGTCGGGTCCAGCGATGCCAGGG
>CAYGOX010000189.1:0-6658 GCA_964351485.1 uncultured Halioglobus sp. | reverse complement strand
CCTGTGTGTCGATGACGGCCAGCTGCGCAACCGCTCCATCGGGCAACACCACCTGACCGCTCAGCGCCTCGCCGTCGCACCGCGGCGCGGCGTCGTCCAGGTAGCGCTCACCACTGCCGAGACTGGCCGTGGCAATGCAGGCGCCGCTGGCGATGGCGGGCAGCCACTTCTCTTTCTGGGCCTCGTCGCCGGCCTGAAGCAGCGCCTCGGCGGCGAGGTAGATGCTCGATGCCAGTGGCACCGCGGCGAGGTGGCGACCGGCTTCCTCGGCCACCAGGCACAGCGGGAGGTAGCCCAGTTCGGCGCCGCCGTAGCGCGACGGCAGGGCGGCGGTGGCCGCACCCATGTTCACCAGTTCGCACCAGGTCACCTCGCTGTAGGCGCTGGCGCCCTCGAGGCAGTGGCGGACCTCTTCAGACGTGCTGGTTTGCGCCAGCATGCGCCGGACCGTGTCCTGTAGCAGGCGCTGGTCCGGGGAAAAATCAAAGTTCATCCGGGTCGGGTTCCAGTTGTGGACCGCGTCGTGACGACGCTAGTCGAATTGCGGTTTACGTTTTTCAAAAAAGGCGGCAGCGGCTTCCTCGACATCCCCGGACAGCCCGTTGATGATCTGGTTGCGATTCTCCAGGTGCGCGGCCGCTTCCATGGAGGTCGCATCGAGATTGGCCCACATGGCCTGCTTGGTCGAGATCAATCCGTAGGGACTGAAGTCGCACAGCGACTCGGCCAGCTCCTGCGCGGCGTCCTGTAGCGCGTCGTCGTCGGCCAGCCGGGTGACCAGTCCCCAGGCCTCGGCCTGCGCCGCGTCGATCACCCGCGCGCTGAGAATCATGTCGTGCGCGCGTGAGGCGCCAATCAGCCGGGGCAGGGTGTAACTCACCGCGGCGTCGCAACCCGAGACGCCCAGGCGGATAAACTGGGTGCAGAAACGTGCGGACTGTGACGCGATGCGGATATCACTGGCCAGCGCGAGCGCCAGGCCGCCGCCATAGGCGTGCCCGTTCACGGCGGCGATGACCGGTTGCTGGATCTTGCGCAGCAGCAACATCATTTCGGCCATGTACTCCTGCGAGCGCATGCCCAGGCGCGGCCCCGATTTCATCGGACCGACCGCGGCCTCGATGCTGGCGGGGTTGGCCTGGTCCATCAGGTCCAGGCCCGCGCAGAACGATTTGCCCGCCCCGGTGAGGATGACGACGCGGCACTGGTTGTTGCTATCCACCGCGTGCAGGGCCGCCTTGATGTCGCGCATCATGGCCCAGCTCAGCGCGTTGCGCGCCTCGGGACGATTGAGGGTGAGCCGCGCGATCGCCGGCGTCACGTAGTCGATGGTGACGTGTTCGAGGGTTGCGTTGTCAGACACGGCGTATCCTGTCGGTTGCTTTGTGTAAAGGTGCGTCCGGACGTTGCCGTGCGCCCCGATCACGCCGCCTGCAGCGGTCCGGGCGCCTCTGGCGGGTAGATGCTCGGCGCCCCGATATCGTACACGTCCACCAGTTGCATGATGAAGGCCTGGTCGTGCAGCGGGTCGTTCGGTTCAGTAAGTTTGACGCCGCGCTGTTTCAGATCCTGCATGAAGATGTCGACGATGCGCTGGGTATCCAGGTCGTCGGTGTGATCCATCACCTTCTTCATCTCGTCGAGGTCTTCGTAGACTTCCGCACCCCAGTGCACCAGGAAACGGATTTCCTGTTCGGGAATCCGCTGTATCACGGTGTCGTCTGTGCGGATGCGCCAGCCGCTGGCATCCTCTGGGTCGGCTTCAATGACCGAGTCCAGTGCCAGTCCGGGCGGGTGGCGCATATCGACCGGACCATTGGCCTCACCGCGGTGGTACATCATCTCATTCTGGACGACGACAGCGCGGTTCCACGTGGGCGCGGCAATGCGTTTGGGCGGACCGTGGGGACCCTCGGGCCAGGAGGTGAAACCACCGCCGATGGTGCCCGGATAAAACCAGGTGATGACCTGCGCCTTTTTCAGCAGCCAGTTCCTGAACAGGCCGGACTTGGCCATGATGTTCATCAGCCAGATAGGGGTGGTGCGCCCGTGTGTGCCGCGAAAGGTCACTGCATCCAGGTGACCGGGGTCGAGGCTGTCGGCGGGACCCTGAATATTGAACATGAGCTGCTCGGGCCGCGCGTATTTTGCTTTCCAGTAGGCGCGCGTGCGGGCGAGGAACTCGCTGTTGTAGAAGCAGTCCTCCAGCTCCGGGTGTTTGCACACGCCCTGCTCGGCAAAAAACCCGCGAAACGCGGGGGTGAGAAACATGTCGAGCGTGGGCGTCACACCCTCGGGCATGGCGCCGGACATGGTGGCGATCAGTTCCTCCACCGAGTCGAAGTGCTGGGCCAGGATGAGTTTCCAGGGCCCGTTGTCGCGCACCGCGCCAAGCAGGCGCGCGTGCTGATCGTCTGTGTAGGCACCCTCTACGATAACGGGCTCGTCGACGGGCCGAAAGTGAGTGGAAGCAGCGTGTGTCACGGGCACTCTCCTGTGGCGGGTGATGGTTTTGTGACGGCCCCGATCAGTGGTCGCCGAACGCGTAACGCAGGGTGAGGCCAATTTCGCGTTCGGGCTGCACCGTAATCGGTGAGTAGCCGGAGGCGACCTCGCTGCGATTGGCTTCGGCGCCCTGCGTCAGCAAGGTATCCTCGTCCAGCAGGTTTTTCACCCACAGGGTGACGTCCCAGCGGCCATCGGCCTGGCGGATACCACCGTACAGATTGACCAGTGCGAACGAATCGCGTTCGAAGCCGCTGGCGAAGTTGTCGTTCTCCGGCTGGTAGTTGATCAGGCCGCGCACGTAGGCTTCGGCGCCGTGGTCGAGCGCGTGGGTGTACTCCGATTGCACCGTCATGTTCCAGTCGGGCAGGTTGGAGATCGAGTCGTCCGACTCGCAGAACGCCACGGCGCGCGGCGCTGCCCAGGCACCGAACCCTGGATTGATGCCGTTGTCGGCCTGACCGTCAAAGTCCGTGTCGCGACAGGGCACGCTGGCGTCGTCGAACTCGCCTTTCTGGTAGCTGTACATCACCTGCACCGTCCAGTCGGGCGAGATCAGCCAGGACAGGTCGGTTTCCAGCCCGAACACTTCGGCGTCGCCGTTGTAGGTAAAGCCACCGGTCTGGACGGCGAAGCCCGGCTCATCCAGGTAGGGAATGTCTTCGAAGCGTGCGATAAAGCCGTCAAAGGACTGGTAGTAAAGTGCGGCGTTGAAGCGCACGCGACGGTCCAGCCACTCCGACTTGAAGCCCAGTTCCACCGAATCGGATTCTTCCGGTCCGCCGAAAATCAGGTCGTCGGGCATGGGCGCGGTAATACCCACGGTCACGCCCGGTGGCCGCCAAGAGTGCGCGGCGGTAGCGTACAGGTTGATATCCTCGGTCGCCGCGTAGCGCACCGAAATATCATAGACCCACTCTGTCCACGATTCGTCGATAGGCAGGTCGCTCGGCAAGAGGTCCAGGAACAGGTCGCAGTAACCGGGGTAGGTTTCGCCGACGAACATCAGCGGGAAGCCGGGATTCGGTGGCAGTGTACCGGCCAGACCATCGGGGCACACCGCGCCCAGCGGTGTGCCGGGTGACACAGCGGCAGCGTTGAGGAACGGACCCAGGTCGATAACGTTATCGCGTTTGGACGTTTCCTCCAGGGTCAGGCGGTCGGTGAGGTGGAAGTCCACGTGGCCGAAGATCGCCAGGTTTTCCGCGTCGGTCGGCACGTAAACCGAGACTTCGGCGATGTAGTCATCGACCGGGGAACGTGTTCCGTCGGACGGTATGCCAAAGGCGCCGAGCCCCTCGTTGAGCTGGGAAACCCGCGTTTCGGTTTCGGTATCGCTGTACCAGAGTCCGAGGGTGTAATCGAAGCGCTCGCCGCCGGTGGATTCCAGGCGCAGTTCGGCGGTGGTTACCTCGAAGTCGGTATTCACCGACTGCGGAGAGCTGTAGTTGAGCAGTGCGTTGCCGACATCGAGATCGCCGCTGAAGTCATCCTTCAGATCCTGGTAGCCCGTGACGAAGACGACCCGGTGCTGTGGTAGTTCCCAGTCTACTTTGAGTGAAGTGATGGCGATTTCCTGGTCGTTGGTGCCGACCTGTTCGACCACCGCGCGCCGGTCGCCCGGGTCGATGGCCGGCCCGTTGTAACCTGCGCCCGGGCCGGCGACGAGGTCGAAGCGCTCGACATCGCTGTCCATGTAGTGATGCAGGAACTGCACACGGACGTCGTCGGACGGCTCCCACAGCAGCGTGGCGCGCAGGGCGTTGTCCTTCACTTCGGGCGTATCGCCGCCGAGCGTTTTGCCGCCATTGCCCTCGTTGTTGTTCGACATGCCGGCCAGGCGCAGCGCCAGCGTGTTATCGATCAGCGGCAGGTTGAGCGCGGCGTCGATGTTCACCGCGTCCTGGTCGGAAAACGACCCGGTAATTACGCCGTGAGTGCTGTCCATGTCCGGTTGCCGCGTGGTGATCGTGATCGCGCCGGCTGGCGAGGGCCGGCCGCGCAGGGTGCCCTGCGGGCCGCGCAGCAGTTCCATCTGTTGCAGGTCGAAGATGCTGTTAAACGCGTACACGGCGGGAATCGGCAACTCGTTCCAGTAGATGTCCACGGCCGGCGACGCTGACGAGTTGGGGGCGAAGCCGACGCCGCGCACTGCGATCACGCCGGGTTCACCCGCGGTGGTGGTCATGGACAGCCCGGGTACCGCGGTTGCGAAATCGCTGAACTGGAAGAACTTCAGTTTCTCCAGCGTCTCCCCGTCCAGCGCGGTGACCGATAACGGCACCTCCTGCAGGCTGGCCTCGCGCCGTGTGGCGGTCACCAGGACTTCTTCGAGGACATCCCGCGCGGCATTCACGGCGGCGGCCGGTTGCGCAAGTGCGTGTTGAGTGGTGGCAGAAAGCAGCAGGGCGGCCGAGGTGGCCAGGGTGTATTTGCGAGACATGTCGAGAGAACTCCGTTTTTTTTTAAGATATATCTTATAGATAAATATATTTCAAGAAAATTGTTTCCCAGGCCGGGTACGGCGGCCGGGACGGCGTCTGCCTGCGAATGCCTTGTAATAAATTATCGATAAGATAATATGCCGCCGATTCGGATTGCGAAAGGGTGCAGGGAGCGACATGGCCAGAAGAATCCTGAAGGGTATTGCGGCGGCGGTGTTGTTGCTCGTGCTGATAGTGGGCGCGGGAGCGGTCTGGCTGGTGCAGACGCTCCACTCGCACATGACGCCACCGCCCAATCCGCCGGGCCAGCCATCCATTGCCCTGGGCGCGGAGCCGCTGGCGCCCGCGTCACCGCCGTTGCCACTTCCGCTCAATCGCCGTTCTGCGTTTGCGTGGCCTGATCTGGCGGGCGTTCCCGCTGCCGCCCGGCCCTGGACTCGCTGGTGGTGGCCCGGCGGGGATGTCGAACTGCCCGCGTTGCGCGCCCAGCTCGATGTACTGCATGCGGCGGGATTTGGCGGTGTCGAAATCCAGCCCTTCCTGAGCGGCATGATTAACGTGGCTGACAACGAGGCCCTGATGGAGCGCGTGTACAGCTTCGATTCACCGGGGTATTACAACACGCTCAATGCGGCGATCGAGTACGCGCATTCGCTGGGCATGCAGGTCGACCTCACCAATTTCAGCGGCTGGCCGCCGGGCGGTCCGCAGATTAACCTGGAAGACAGCCCGACTATCCTGGCCTATGGACAGGCGACAGTGTCGGGTGGCGGTAGTGTCGAGGTCGAGTTGCCCCTGCCGCAACCGGGTGCGGCGGACTACCTGTTCGGGTTGCTGGAGTTCGCCGGCGCTGATTTCATGAACTTTCCGATTGGGCACGCCCGCTTGCTCAGCGTGGTCGCGGCGCGGTCTGAGGGTGGGGAGCGCAGTCGCAACCCGCTTAATCTCGCCGATACGCTGAACCTTGATCCGGCGTCAATGATCATGCTGACCGCGCAGGTAGCCGATGGCAAATTGCGCTGGGAGGCGCCCCCGGGTGACTGGACGGTGGTCGCCAGTTACCTGCTGCCCTCGGGTGAGGTGCCCATGGGCGCGGCGCAGAAGCCACAGGGGTTCGTGGTCGATCACCTGCGCCAGGCCCAGGTGCTGGGCCAGTACGAATACGCCTTTGGTGAGGCCAGCGGATTGCCGCAGCAGTTCGGGCGCGGCATGCGTGGCATTTTTAATGACAGCCTGGAGTTCCGCCTGCGGCGCATGGCGGCGCCGGACATCCTCGAAGAGTTCCGCACACGCCGCGGCTATGACCTGGAACCCTGGCTTCCTGCGCTCTACGTGGAGGGCATCGACAACGTCTACTTTCGCGAGATTCTTGGCCTGAATGCGGCCCCGGAGTTCCGGCTCTCGGCGCTCGACGAGCGCATCCGGCACGACTACCAGCAGACCCTGTCTGATCTGGTGATCGAGCGTTTTGTCGAGACCTCCACGCGCTGGGCGCAGTCGCGCTCTCTGGAGTCGCGCGGGCAGAGCTACGGGATGGACCTGGATCTGCTGCGCGGCCTGGGTGCGAACACCATTCCCGAAACCGAACAACTCTGGGCCGGCGGCGCCAACGTGGGGCTCAAGTTTGCCAGTTCCGCGGCGGCGCTGTACGACAGGACGCTGGTGAGCGCCGAGTCCTTTGTCTGGATCAACCGCGATTACATGCCGGC
>CAYGOX010000188.1:0-7840 GCA_964351485.1 uncultured Halioglobus sp. | reverse complement strand
ACGAGGGCGACACGGTGCCCTTCGTCAACGAGTCCGTGCCCGGCTATAACTTCCACAGCTGGGGCGTCACCGCCGAGGGTGGTGACCCGCTTAAGAACTCTGGCGTCACCAACCAGGACGATTTCCTGTTCAACATGAGCGACGGTCACATCGTCGACATCGAGGGTTTCTACCTGAACCTGGATTACTCGTTCGGTGACTACACGCTGTACTCGGTGACCGGCAAGCGGGAGCAGGAATCACACCTGCCCAATACCTACACCGGCGAGGTCTTCCGCACACTGTTCGACGCCACCCGCGACGACAAGCGCGAAACCTTCCAGCAGGAATTCCGATTGGCCTCCAACCTCGACGGTCCGTTCAACTTCGTGACTGGCGTTTATTACCAGGAAGAGGATGTCGACTTCTGCGTGGTGCAGGTGGTGGGCTTCGTCGACTTGCTGCTGGAGGGCCAACCCGACTTCCTCAGCGAAAACCCGCTGATCCTGGGTAATGCGCAGGAAGCCGAAGCGCTGGCGGCCTATATCGACGGTACTTACGATGTCACTGACCGCTTCCATGTCACCGCCGGTTTCCGTTACACCGACGAGCAGAAGGAATGGGCCGGTCGTCCGCGCCGCCTGATCCAGGCGCTGCCCGATGGCGGTTTTGACCCGAACTTCACCTGGCGTGAACTGGGCGATCCCCTGGCTGGCGCCGATTTCAACCGCTTCCCCGCCGGTGTGGTCCGCGACGACGAGGACTGGCAGGAATCGACTTACCGGTTGCAACTGGCCTACGACATCACTGACGATCTCTTTGGCTGGGCGAGCTATGCCCGCGGCTTCAAGAGCGGCGGTTACAACGACCAGGTGGGTACGGTCCTCGACCCGATCCCGGCCCTGGCGGCGCGCCCGACCGATCCCGAGACGGCTGACTCCTACGAACTGGGCCTGAAATCTTCCTTCCTCGACGCGGCGGCGAATGTCCAGGCGACGTTCTTCTACGTGGAGTACAGCGACGCACAGCGCACACTCAACGCGAGCTTCGAGACTGGCCAGGAAACCCTGTTCTTCAACGCGGCGGAACTGGAAGTCATGGGTCTTGAGCTTGAAGGCACCTGGGCGGTAACACCCAACCTGCTGCTGCGCGGTAACGCGATGTGGCAGGACGCGGAGTTCAACGAGTTCACCGCCGACACCGACTTTGACGGTGTTGACGATATCGACTTCAGCGGCAAGGCACCGACCCGCGCGCCCGAGTTCATGGCAACGATGGACGCGACCTATACCTGGGGGCTGGATGTGGGTGACCTGGATTTCAACCTGCGCTTTGCCTACGAGGACGAGTCGGTGGCCAGCTACTCCGACGTTGACCCGTCACTGGACGCGACCATGAACTCGCGCACAGTGTGGGACGGCAGCATTACCTTCACGCACTCCAGCGAGAAGTGGTGGGTACGGGCGCTGGCCAAGAACTTCACCGACGAGCGCTATCGCACCGGCTCACTATCCGTGGGTAATTTCTGGATCATGTCGGCGTACGCACCGCCGCGTTACTACGGCCTGGAGGTGGGCACGAAGTTCGATTTCTAAAGTTTGCGGGTCCGTGGTCGCCGCTTAATCGTGGCTATCCCGGTTTGAATGGGTTGGCATTTGTCGGCCCATTTTTTTTGCCTTCGAGGTACGGTATGAAGGGTCCAGGTACGATAACAGCCAGACTCACGTCGCTCTGCCTGCCGGTTCTGGCACTCCTGCTGTCCGCAGCCGTACCGGCCGAGCCTTATTCGCCTGCCGTCGGTGAGACCTTTGCACGACAGGTCTTCTTCGGCGATCTGCACCTGCACACGCGCGCCTCTGCCGATGCCTTCACC
Organism: uncultured Halioglobus sp.; assembly: GCA_964351485.1. Classification (GTDB taxonomy): domain Bacteria; phylum Pseudomonadota; class Gammaproteobacteria; order Pseudomonadales; family Halieaceae; genus Marimicrobium. The sequence goes on along the minus strand of CAYGOX010000188.1, from coordinate 5,988 downwards.
ATGGGGAATGAAACCCTGACGGCGGGCGACGCCTATCGCTTCGCCAGCGGTGAAACGCTCACCAGCAGCAGCGGTTTGCCGGTGAGGCTGCGCCGGCCACTGGATTTCCTGGCGGTGACCGATCACGCCGAGTTCCTGGGTGTCCTCAACGCGTTTAGAGAGCAGGACCCGGTGCTGCTGGATTCCCCGCTCGGTCGACGCTGGAGCAAGTTGTCGCCGCAGGCGTTCTTCGATGCGTTCGTGAAGAGCCTGTCCGATCCCGATCCGGTGCGCGACGATGTGCCCGATGCCCTTGAGTACACCATCTGGGAGGAGCTGGCGCAGACCGCCGATGCGCACTATCGGCCGGGCGTGTTCACCACCTTCATAGCTTACGAGTGGACCGCGGCCAGCGAGGGCAACAACCTGCACCGCTGCGTGATCTACCGCGACGACAGTGACACTGTGGCACCGCACCTGCCGTATTCGTCGTTCCAGAGCAGCGATCCCGAGGATTTGTGGCGGGCGCTGCAGGACTATGAAACCGCCACCGCGGGCAGGGTGATGGCGATTCCCCACAACGGCAATCTCAGCAACGGCATCATGTGGGATACCCGCCGTCTGTCGGGTGCCGCGATCGACACCGGGTACGCGCAGCGCCGCCTGCGGTGGGAGCCCGTTGTTGAGGTCACCCAGGTAAAGGGCGACAGTGAAACGCATCCGCTGTTGTCGCCCGCTGATGCCTTTGCGGATTTCGAGCGCTGGGATCGCTATAACATCATGAATTCCAGCGAGACCACGCCGGACATGCTGCCCGGTTCCTACGCCAGGTCCGCACTCAAGCGCGGCCTGGCATTCCAGCGCGCGCTGGGCGCAAACCCCTACCAGTTCGGGATGATCGGCAGCACCGATTCACACACCTCGCTGTCGACCGCCGAGGAAGATAATTTTTTCGGCAAGTTCGCCAATTCTGAACCGGGCGTGCGTAACAGCCAGACCATGATGGCCGGCATGAAGAACGCCGACTGGGAACTCGGTGCCTCCGGTCTGGCGGCGGTGTGGGCGCGCGAGAATACGCGCGAGGCGATCTTCGATGCATTGGCCTCGCGCGAGGTGTACGCGACAACCGGGCCGCGCATGTTGCTGCGTTTCTTTGGCGGCTGGGACTTTGGCCCCGATGCTCTCAACGCGCCCGACTACGTGCGCACCGCCTACGCGCGCGGTGTGCCCATGGGCGGTGAGCTTTCCGCGCCCGATACGCCGGGCGCTCCCTGGTTTTTGCTGTACGCGCTCAAGGACCCCGACGGGGTTAACCTCGAGCGACTGCAGGTGGTGAAAGGATGGCTGGGCGCCGATGGCCAAATGCATGAAACCGTGTTCGATGTTGCGCTGGCCGGCAGCGATGACGGCGCCGCGCAGCTGAGCGCGCAGTGGCGCGATCCCGCTTTTGATGCCGCGGCTCAGGCGTTCTATTACGCGCGGGTGATCGAGGTGCCGCGGCCGCGCTGGACACAGTATGACGAACAGCGGCTGGAGGTGAAGGCACCCCCGGCCGCGCGGGCGCAGGTGCGCGACCGGGCCTACTCGTCGCCGATCTGGTATACACCCCGATGATGGGTTAGCGAGCGTTTCAGGAGCAGTCATGAGCGACATTGTCATACACCATTTCGACGCGTCACCGTTCGCGGAAAAAATCCGCGTGGCGCTGGGCCTCAAGGGGCTCGACTGGCGCTCGGTGGAGATTCCCATGGTCATGCCCAAGCCGGACCTGACCGCTCTGACCGGCGGCTATCGCAAGACGCCGGTGATGCAGATCGGCTGCGACGTGTACTGCGATACGCGGCGCATCGCGCTGGAGCTCGAACAGCGGTTCTCAACGCCCAGCCTGTTTCCGGGCGGGTGCCGTTCCCAGGCGCTTGCCCTCTCGGCCTGGGCCGACCGCTACCTGTTCCAGCCCGGGGCGGGGCTGTCCATGGGCACGAATCTCGACCTGCCCGAGGAGATTCTGGCAGACCGCTTTGCATTTTTTGATTTTCTCGATCGCGACACGTTGCCGGAGCAGTTGCCGCACCTGTTCGGGCAGTTCCGCGCGCAGCTTGTCTGTGTGGAGGACATGCTGGACGACGGGCGCACCTGGTTACTCGGCGAGGGGCCGTCCTGGGCCGATGCGGCGGTGTACGCAAGTGTCTGGATGTGCCGCGGCAATATCCAGGGCAGCGATGACCTGCTGGCCGGGTTGAACCATTTACTGCAATGGGAGCAGCGTGTGGCATCGCTGGGGCACGGTAGCCCATCGCCCTGGGGCGCGGAGCAGGCCCATGCGCTGGCGCGCGCATCGACATCGGTCGTGGCGCCTTGCGTCGATCTGCCCTGGGCGACGGTGGCGCTCGACGATGAAGTCACCGTAACACCGGACGACTACGGCGCCGTGCCGGTCCCGGGCCGGCTGCTGCGACTGACGGCGCAGGACATCGCAATCGAACACGAAAACGCGACGGTGGGCACAGTGGTTGTCCACTTTCCGCTGGCCGGTTACCGGGTGGCGCACAGGACATGACAGGAGTGAACAGGATGAACAGACGATGGATTGCCGGCGGTCTCGGCGTGCTGGCTATGGCGTGGGGATGGACAGCATCGGCGGACGAGACGCCGTCGGGTCAGGCACTGTTCGAAACTCACTGCCTGACCTGTCACGGCGGCGCGGTATCCAAGGCGCCGGAGATCACCCTGCTCAATATCATGTCGGCCAGCTCGGTGCTGCGCGCCATGGAGTCGGGCGTGATGCAGGAACAGTCCGCAAAGTTGTCGTCGAGTGAGAAACAGCGCGTCGCAGAATACCTGACCGGACAGCGGCTGGGCGATGCGATGGCGACCCGCCTGCCGCCGGCGTGTGCGGGCGAGGCTGCCGAGTTTGACCGGTCAGCGCTGCCGAGCGTGCAGGGCTGGGGCGTCGACCTCGGGAACAGCCGCAAGTTTGGCCAGGCGCAGACGACGCTGACCCTGGCGGATCTGCCGCAGCTTGAACTGAAGTGGGCTTTTGCCTATCCCGATGCGGTGCGCGCACGTTCGCAGCCGGCGGTCGCCGGCGGCTCGGTGTTTGTCGGCAGCCAGAATGGCAGCGTCTTCGCGCTGGACGCCGATACCGGGTGCCTGCGCTGGCAGTTCACCACCGTGGCCGAAGTGCGCACCGGCATTGTCGTCGCGCCGTGGAACGCCGGCGAACAGGCGCGCCTGTTCTTCGGCGACCTTGTCGGGAATGTCTACGCTGTCGATGCGCAAACCGGGGAGTTGTTGTGGAAAGACCGGCCCGATCCGCACCCGAGCCTGACGCTCACCGCGGCGCCGGCCTACCATGACGGTCGTCTCTACGTGCCGCTGTCGGCGCTGGAAGTCACGGCCGCGGCGGATCCGAATTACGCCTGCTGCACCTTCCGCGGCGGGGTCGCGGCCTACGATGCGGCAACCGGCAAGCAACTGTGGATCGGGCGCACGCTGGACGGTGAGTCGAAGGTGGTCGGGCACAACGCTGTCGGAACGCCGCGCATCGCGCCCAGCGGTGCGCCGGTCTGGAATACTCCGGCAATCGACGTAGAGCGCAAGGTGCTGTATGTCGGCACCGGTGAAAACTATTCGTCCCCGGCCAATGAAACCAGCGATGCCATCCTCGCCCTCAGCCTGGAGGACGGGCGCATCGTCTGGCATCAGCAGATGACCCCCGGCGATGCCTGGAACATGGGCTGCGAGACGCAGGAGAAGGTCAACTGCCCGCCGGAGAACGGCCCGGACTACGATTTTGGCGCGGCGGTGGTGATTGCCACCAACCAGGCCGGGAAAGATATTCTGCTGGCAGGGCAGAAGTCGGGTCACGTGCACGCGTTGGACCCCGATGCCGGCGGCAAGCTGTTGTGGCAACAGAAACTGGGGCGCGGCGGTATCCAGGGTGGCGTCCATTTCGGCATGGCGCTGGACGGCGACACGCTGTACGTGCCGATGTCGGATTTCGACGGTGGCCCGCGCTGGCCGGGCGTCGCTCGTCCGGGCATGTTCGCCGTGGATATCACCACCGGCAAACAGCACTGGTACACCCCGGCGACAGACGTCTGCGCAGGGCGCGATCTGTGCCAGCCGGGGCTGTCGGCGGCGGCTTCGGCCATACCGGGCGGTGTGGTGTCGGGCGCGATGGACGGTCACCTGCGCGCCTACGACGGCAAAACCGGGCAGGTCATCTGGGATTACGACACCGCACGCACCTACGACACCGTGTCGGGGGTCGAGGCCACCGGGGGTTCCCTGGGCGGGGCGAGCGGGCCGGTGTTTGCCGGCGACCGCTTGTTTGTGAACACGGGTTACGGTATCTATTTCCACATGCCCGGGAATGTGTTGCTGGCGTTCGAGCGAGTCCCGCAGGCACGTAAAAAGTAGGGTTATTTGCCCGGGCCGGGAGACCAATTATGTGTGTCCGGGTAATTGACTTGCTAGACGGTAACAAGTAAGTTTTGCCGAACCTGAACAATTCCAATAACTATTGCAGTACCACAATCACAACAAACCCTGAGGTGCACCAGCATGATCCGTAAAGCCAGGAAGTCCGCAATCGCATTGGCGGTAACCACCGCCACCACCGCCAGCGTCACGCTGCCGCAGTTGTCTCATGCGCAGGTCAGTGGAGCGCTGGAAGAAGTCGTTGTTACCGCCCGTAAACGGGAAGAGAGTCTGCAGGACGTCGGCCTGGCGGTATCGGCGCTGAGCAAGACAGAAATCTCGCGTATGTTCAGCCGTGATTTGCAGGATCTGGCGAGTGTATCGCCCAACCTGATTATCGATGACACCGCGCAGGGCCCCGGCGGTGTAGCCGCCATCTTTATCCGCGGCATCGGTGTCGCGGATGTGGAGAAGAACTTCGACCCGGCGGTCGGTGTGGTGGTGGACGGAATTTTCCTGGGCGCCAACGCCGGTTCGCTGCTGCGCGGCATTGACCTGGCCAGCGTCGAAGTGCTGCGCGGCCCGCAGGGCACGCTGTTTGGTCGCAACACCATCGGCGGTCTGGTTAATGTGACCCGCACCCAGCCCACGGGCGAACTGGGTCTGAAGCTGCGCGGTGGTCTCGAGGACTACAGCACACATTACGCCGATGCGATTATCAATTTCGGCATTGTCGAGAATCTTGCTGCCAAGGTCACATTGGGACTGCGCGACCAGCAGGACGGCTACTACGACAACGTGACCAGCGGTGAAGACGGTGTCGGCGCCAATGATTACCAGACTTACGGCATCAACCTGTTGTGGAATGCTACCGAAGATCTGGAACTGGAATTTACCTACCAGGTGGAGGAGACCGACCAGGATACGCCGCCACTGCTCAACACCGGGCAGCAGCGTCACCTGTTCTGTTCCGAGTTCGGCTACTGTTCACCGTCGCTGGACAAGCCCATCACGGGTGACCGGCTGGCGATCGCGCAGATCGGCCTGAAGCCGCCGGGCGCACCGGCCGACGTCAACAACCCGTTCCTGCAGTACGACGCGTCGGAAGCGGTGCCCACGCCGCTGGATTCAAGCTTCGATACCGACGCCTGGGCCGTGGAAGCGCGCTGGAACCTGAGCGACGCCTACCGCATCGACTACCTGTATGGACACTGGGAGTCGGACGAGGAAATCACGTCGAACTGGGATGGCACGCCTGAGCTGCTGTACGGCACCACGCGGCCCGCGCGTTACGAGCAGGACAGCCATGAACTGCGGTTGACCTACGATGGCGGCGAGCGCTTCAGCTTTGTCAGCGGCCTGTACTACTGGGATTCAAACTACGACATCGACCTCAACAGCTGGATCGGCTTCAACCCCTACGGCACGCTGCTCGACCTGTACCAGTATTCCGAGCAGAGCACCGAGTCGGTGGCCATCTTTTTCGAGGGTGACTACCGCGTGACCGACCAGCTCACGCTGACCCTGGGCGGCCGTTACACCGAAGATGAGAAGTTGTCTGAACAGCGTGGCAACCTGTCTACGGCC
>CAYGOX010000187.1:1143-7843 GCA_964351485.1 uncultured Halioglobus sp. | reverse complement strand
CAAAGAAAACGAGCCGGTGATCTGGGACGCGATCCGCTTTGGCGCGATCATCGAGAACGTGGTGCTCAACGAACAGCGCACCGCCGACTACTCCGACACCAGCCTCACAGAAAACGGCCGCTGCTGCTATCCTCTGGAGCATGTGGAAAAACGCACCGAAACCAATAGCGGTGGCGAGCCCAAGTGCGTGATCTTCCTGACCTGCGACGTGTCGGGTGTTCTGCCGCCCGTCTCGATCCTGTCCAAAGAGGCCGCGGCGTTCCACTTCCTCAGTGGCTATACGGCGCGCGTCGGCTCGACGGAGCTGGGCGCGGAGGCGGGCATTCACCCGACCTTCTCCACCTGCTTTGGCGCACCTTTCATGCCGCGCCCGGCCGGAGATTACGCCGAGCTGCTGATGAAGCGCATCGAGGATTTCGGCAGCCAGGTCTACCTGGTCAACACCGGCTGGGCCGGCGGCTCAGGTGGCCCCGGCGGCACCGGTTCACGCTTCCCGATCCCGGTTACACGCGCCGTCGTCAGCGCCTGCCAGAGCGGTGCACTGCTCAACGCACCCACTGAGCACCTGGACATCCTGAACCTGGATTTCCCCACGGAAATTCCCGGCGTCGACCCCGTCTACGTGAACCCCCGCAAGGGCTGGGGCGACGAGGCCGCCTATGACGAGCAGGCACAGAAATTGGCCGGTTTGTTCGCCGAGAACATTACCAACTTTGACGTGAGTGACGCGATCGTCGCTGCCGGGCCGAAAGCCGGCTGATACGCGCAAAAAGGTAACCGCTGAAAAGCCCACCTGTGCGTGGGCTTTCTTGTGCCCGCCTCAGCCGATTTCGCCGCGCTCCACCGCGCCGGCCCACTCCTGGGACCAACTGGACAAAGCGTTGAGGGCCGGACCCAGTTCCTGCCCGAGACGGGTGAGACACCACGCCCCGGCCGCATCCTGGCCGGCGATGCCCGCCTCGCGCAATTCGTTCAGCCGGGTCGAGAGCGTATCGGGCGACATGCCGTCACAGCGCGCCTGCAACTGGCGAAACCCGAGGGGCTCGTCACGCAGTTCCCAGATGATGCGCAGCACCCAGCGACGGCTCAGCAGATTGAGCGCCGCCATGATCGGCCTGCCGCTTTGCGAACCCGGCACCGGCCGCCCCGGCAGGGGCGTTTGCCTGTTGTGTTTACCTGTCACGCTGATTAACGCTTCCCGCCTGGCTCACCAATAGTTACGCCTGCAGGGAGGGAAAACGCGGAGCCCAGTGTTCCGGCTCGACCCGCATTCCGTTCGCCATGTAGGCGATAGCATGATACCAGCCACTGAGCGCGAGTAACTCCATGATCTGGTCGGCGTTGAAAAACGCCGACAGTGCCGAATCGGTCGCACCGGTCAGCGGGCCGGTGTCATGCAACTCGTCGACCATGTCCATCAGTGCACTGTCCCGCGTGTCCCAGCAGACATCGCGCCCGCTGCCGTGAACGGTTGAATACACCTGTTCAGCAGTCAGACCTGCCTTCTCGGCATAGCTGGCAATGTGAACGCCCCACTCGTACTCGCATGCGCAACGCACGCAAACGCGGTCAATAACAATTTCACGCGAGCGCAGGTCAAACGCCGCGCCACCGCTCGCGCGCCCGGAGAGCATGAAGCGGCCCAGCGGCCCCATAGCCGCTACAAACGGCATATCGCGTACAAACGTGCGAAACAGGTTGAGCGGTTCGACACCCCGATCCGGGGGCATCATCAGCGCCAGCGCCTGCGCGGGGCCCTCGTCGTAGGGCGGTGCCAACGGGGGGATTCGGACGGTCTGGGTGTTGGTCATGGAGCACCTCCTGGCTGAATCGTGATCACAACGCGCCCTCGCCGTAGCAAAAGGGCGCTACTTTTTTCGTAGCATGGTGAGTATACGCAAGATACGATATTCGTAGCAAGTGAAAAAGCGCCCCGCTGGCAGCGGGGCGCAGGCGGGTTACCCGGTGACGGGTTCGGGCTCGACCGGCCCCCTGAGCCGGGCCGCCACCTGGTCACCGAGCAGGTACAGGCAGGGCACGAGCAGGAGCGTGACACCGGTGGCAAACAGCACGCCGAAGGCCAGCGAGATCACCATGGGGATCAGGAACTGGGCCTGCACGCTGGTTTCCGACATGATCGGCAGCAGCCCGACAAACGTGGTCAGGGAGGTGAGAATAATCGGGCGGAAGCGGTCGCGGGCGCCCTCCAGCAGGGCATCGCGCAGGACCTCGCCGCGCGCGCCGACCTGGTTGATCCGGTCGATCAATACCAGGTTGTCGTTGACCACGACCCCGGCCGCGGCAATCACACCCAGCAGGGAAAACATGCTGATCTGCCAGTTGAACATGGCGTGCCCGAAGATCGCGCCCATCACCCCGAAAGGCACCGCCGTCAGCACCAGCAGCGGCTGCCAGTATGAGCGGAAGGGAATCGCCATGAGGGCGTACACGATCAGCATGGCCAGGCCCATGTAGGTCAGCATTGATCGCAGGAAATCCACCTCCTCCTGCATCTCACCGTCCAGGCGCAAATCCAGACCCGGGAATTCGCGCTCCAGGTCCGGCAGGTGCTCGCGGATAACCTCGTTGACCACCTCGCGCGGCAACGACGTGCCCGGCGTTACATCGGCGGTGATCTTGAGCATACGCTTGCGATCCTCGCGCTGGATTTTCAGGTAGCTGGGCTGGTAACTGACCCGCGCCACCGTGTCGAACGGCACTTCCGCACCCGAGGGTGTGCGCACGCGCATCTCGCTCAGGTTATCCACCGAGAGCCGCTCGCTCTCGGGGTAGCGGACCATGACCTTCACATCTTCCTTCAGCCGGGGAATGCGTTGTGCCTCGGCGCCGTAGAATCCCTCGCGCACCTGTCGCGCCAGGTCGGCCAGGGTAACGCCCAGGTTCTCCGCCGCCGGCTTGAGATCAAGCACAATCTCCTTGCGCGGTGACTGCAGCGAATCACTGATGTTGTAAACGCCTGGATAGGTGTCGAGGATGGCCGATACGCGCTCGGACACGATGCGCAAATCCTCCAGTGAAGGCGAGGCAAACACCAGCGTGATCGGCTTGCCCCGCTCATTGAAGGTGTAGTCCATGTGCAGATCTTTGATGTTGTCCAACTCGCCGATCAGTTCGCGCCACCGCTCGGTTGCCTCGCGAAGATCCACGGCCGAAGACACCACGTTCACGCTCACGCTCACCTCGTTACCGCTGGCGCGCGCATCGATGTGGCCGAGCGCCGGCAGCTCATCGGCAAAACGCGGATCGCCATTGAACTCTTCCTTGAGCGCGACGGCAGCGGTTTCGACCTGCGACAGCACCTTGAGCGTATCGGCGTAGGCCCCGCCCTCGGGCAGACTGACCCGCGCGAAGGTATAGTCGATCGTAATCGCGGGGAAAAACGCCGACCGGATCCAGTTGCCGCCGTACAGCGCGAGACTGAACAGCAGCGCAATAAAGAACAGCACCGCGACCAGCAGGTTGGCATCGAGACAACGCCGCAGGAACGGCTTGTAGATTTCGTCGGCGAACCTGACCATGCCATCGGCAAAGCTCAGCCTCACCGCCTCGAGCCGCCTCACCAGGGCGTAGCGACTGGGCTGCGGCGGGCGCATGTGCGCGAGGTGCGAAGGCAGGATCAGCAGACACTCCACCAGTGAAAACGTCAGTGCCAGGATGACCACGATCGGTATCGGCATACCGGACTCTGCCATCTCGCCGGGCAGGAACAGCATGGGCGCCACGAAAATCATGGTGGAAATGACCGCATACATTACCGGTTTGACAACGGCTCTGGCGCCACTGATGGCACCGGCCAGCCCTGGCTCCCCGCGCACCTGGTGTGCGTGCACCGACTCGCCCACGATAATGGCGTCGTCGACCACGATGCCGAGCACCAGCAGGAAAGCCAGCAGCGAAATCATGTTCAGGCTGACCCCCGTGTAGGGCAGCATAAAGAAAGTACCCATGAACGCCACACCGATACCGACGCACACCCACAACGCGAGCAGCGGGCGCAGGAACAACATCAACACGGTAAACACCAGCGCCAGTCCGCCCAGGCCATTGCTGACCAGCGTGTTGGCACGGTCGCGGAACGGGTCGGCAGAGTCCTGCCAGATTTCCAGCTCGACGCCCGGCGGTAACAGCGGCCGCGTCTGCTGTGCCCAGCGACGCACCGATTCGCTGGTCGCCAGCGTGTCGGGGTTGGACGTTACGTACACGTGCAGGTTATGCGACGGCTTGTCGTTGAACCGCGTGTTGACGTCGACGTCCTCGAAGCCGTCGACGATGGTTGCGACATCGCCCAACAGAACCTGCGTCCCGTCGACAGCGCTGATCAGGGGAATGCGCTCGAAATCCGCACGCGTGTAGGCCTGCCCGCGGGTCTGCAGCTGGATGTCACCGGAATCAGCCTTGATGGCGCCGGCCGGCAGGTTGAGCGACGACCCGCGGATCGCCGCGACGACATCGCTGAACTTGAGCCCGTAGCGGCGCAGCGTGTACTCCGACACCTCGACGGAGACCTCGTAGCGGCGCGGCTCGGTAAGCTCCACCGTGGACACGTGTGGCTGTGCGGCCAGGTCATCGCGCAGGCGTTCACCCAGTTCTTTCAAGTCGCGCTCGCCGATATCCCCGGCCAGCGTGATCACCAGCATGCGGTGCTTATGTGCCAGCTCCGAGACAATCGGCCGTTCGGCATCGGAAGGGAACGTGGTAATTGCATCGACCCGGTTCTTCACCTCGGCCGTCAAACGCTGCATGTCGCAACCCGCCTCCGCCTCGATCCCGACACTGCCCAGGCCCTGCCGCGCGGTCGATTCCACCGACTTGACGCCGTCCAGATCGTGCACCGCCTCCTCGATCCGGATACAGATCTGCTCCTCCACCTCGCTCGGGCCCGCGCCGGGGTACGGCATCGAGACGTTGACCACGTTCATCTGGAAGCTGGGAAAGAATTCCTTGTTGAGCGCCGGCAGAGCCAGCGCGCCCCCGACAACCAGCAGGATCATCAGCAGATTGGCGGCGATGGGGTTGTGCGCGAACCAGCGTATCGGGCCCGGCATCAGGGTTCTCCCTGCGCGGCAGTCTGCTCCGCCCGGATCTCGACGCCCATACCCGCTATCACCTGGCCCTGCTGACCCACAATCACGCGCTCGTTGTCGTCCAGGCCCTGCACCCAGGCGTGCCGGGCATCGCTTTGCAGGACCTGTACCTCGCGCGTGCGCGCCAGGCCCTGTTCATCGACAATCATCACCTGCCCGTCCGTATCCAGTGCCGAGCGCGGCAGCGCGGTGACGCCCTCCAGCGTCCGGCCGGCGATGGTCGCGTGCACGAACAGCCCCGGCGACAGCGGCGGCCGCTGGCTGTCCGGCGCCGAATCGAAAGGACGCTCCACCTCGGCCACGGCGTACACCACCCGACTGTCCAAGTCGATAACGGCGTCGGTCCTGACCACCTGACCCTCCCACTGCCACTCGCGGTTGCCGAACCGAGCGCGTACCGTAACGGAGGGATTGGCCACGTCGGCTGACTCAGCCGAATCCGAATTCAGCGGCAGCTGCAGCAACGCCACCTGACGATCAGTGAGGGGCAGGCGGATGTCCACCAGGTCTGTCCCGTAGATAGAAGCCACCGGCGTACCCGGCGAGATGAACTGCCCGACATCGACCAGCTTTTCGCGGATTCGGCCATTGAACGGCGCGGTGATCGTCGTGCGCTCGAGGTCGAGCCTGGCTGCTGCGAGGTCGGCCTCGGCGGCCTTCAGCGAGGCCTTTGCCGATGCGATCTGCGGCTTGCGCAGGAACAGGTCGTTGGCCTGGACACTGCCCAGGTCGCGCCACTCGCGCCGCGCCTGCAGGGCCCTGCCCTCCTCTTCGGCCACCACCTGTTTCGAGGCGGCAACCTGCGATTCGGCGCGGGCAATCGCAAAGCGGTAGTCGACATCCTCGACCTTGACCAGGCTGTCACCGGCTTCAAAGAACCCGCCCTGTGCGAATGCGGGAGATACCTGCTCGATCATGCCGCTGACCTGGCTGACCAGCTGGATTTCGCGGTGCGGATGCACCGTACCCTGGGTCTGCACGGCCAGCGCCTGCGGCTGTGGCCGGGCGTAGACGATATCCACCAGGGGCGGCACCCACGTCGGGGCCGGTTCGGGCGCGGGCTTCGGCCTGCCTACCAGCACACCATAGGCCAGCGCGGTACCGACCACCAGGACGGCCAGTGCAGTGATGCGACTGCGAGCGATTGTCATCGCCATAAACAGGGTTTCCAAGCGAGTGAACGTGTTGCAGCTGGCAGTGTATGACAACGCCGCGCAACCGCAGTTTCAGGACATGATACGGCAGAGACGGCAATTGGCCTTCTCCAAACCGCAATAATACGTCCTTTATTAGTATGTTTATTCTAAATTTTTTGCCTAATCTGGCTTCGAAACAGGGGGAAAACCCCGCGTTCGCGTCCATAGCACAATACGATTGAGGAATTGAACAATGGCTGAACAAACAACTACCGCAAAGAAGGCCCCCGCCAAGCGCAAGCCTGCAACCCGCAAGCCCGCCAAGCGTAAGCCCGCTGCAAAGACTACCGCGCGCAAAACCGCTCCGCGCAAGCCTGCCGCTGCCAGGAAGGCAACTCGCAAGCCTGCCAGCGATTTCAGCAGCCGCGCACAGGAAATGAGCCGCAATGCCTTCCTGGC
>CAYGOX010000187.1:0-1133 GCA_964351485.1 uncultured Halioglobus sp. | reverse complement strand
CTTCTACGGCAAGGCTTTCGACCAGGCGCAGGAGCAGTTCGACAACCTGCAGGAGCAGCTGGAAGCACGTCGCAAGAAAGCTGACAAGACTTACAAAGAGCTGGTCAAGCGCGGCAAGAAGGTCGAGAAAGACGCCAAAGAGGCGCTGGATGACATCGACCTGCCCAAGTTTGAGCTGGATTCACTGACCGACCGCAAGCAGCTCGAAGCCCGGCTGAAAAAAGCCAAGGCGCGTTTTGAAGAGCTGCGTGAGTCAGTCGGCCTGAAAGCCGCTTAATCCGATCCCGTCCAGGATCATATCCCTGCCCCGCAGGGAGTCTCGTTGGGGGCCAGTTCTGGCCCCTTTTTTTTGCCCGCTGGTACAGCACCTTAGCGGCATCGATGACCGGTCGCCGTGCCGGACACTTCAAATTGCACCACAATCTGGTTAAATGGTTGCCCCCACTGCATAGTTGGAGGGCACTTCCAATGAGCGACGAAAAGAGCAAAGTCAGCGACAAGGCCGGTGAAATCGCCAGGAATATCTGGCTGGCAGGCGTCGGCGCCTATGGCAAGGCCGTCGAGGACGCCCAGGGAAGGATTGAGAAAGCGATGGAGCCACCCAAACTGTTTCGCGACCTGGTAAAGGCCGGCACCGCCCTGGAGGAAGATGCCAGGGCCGCGATTGAGAGCACTTCGGCCGCACGGCAGTCGGTGGAAGAACGCATCAACCGCGTGCGGGAAAATTTCCAGATGCAGCGCCCGGCGCGACTCGAGGAAGTCGTGGAGCTGCGCAAGCAGGTGGAAAAACTCACGCGCAAGGTCGACCGCCTAAGCCGTGAACTCGCCGCGGCACGCGCACCGGTCGTTAAGAAAAGTGCTAAGACAAGCGCGAAGAAAAAACCAGCCAAGGCCAAGGCACCGGCAAAGAAAGCCAAGACCACCACCCGCAAGAGCCCGGCGAAAAAATCCCCGGCGACTCACGCCAAGACCACCACTCGCAATCGAAAATCCTGACGCCGCGCCGCCGTGAAGACCCGTGATCGCATCCTGCACACCAGCCTCGCGCTGTTCAATGACGAGGGCGAGGCGGATACGACGACCATCGACATCGCCAATGTCATGGACATCAGCCCCGGCAACCTCTACTACCA
>CAYGOX010000186.1:0-7851 GCA_964351485.1 uncultured Halioglobus sp. | reverse complement strand
AGCCCTGGATCAGTTCGGGATTACGCCGCTCGCGGGGCGTCATCGCATTGATCATCGCCTCCATGCGGGTAAACATGCTGTTATCGATGTTCTGCTGGGCCGCCTTGGCCACGTTGCCCATGCCAGGCAGCTTGTCGAGCATGCCGGTGATGCCGCCCATATTGTTCATCTGCTGGAGCTGGTCGCGGAAATCCTCGAGATCGAACTTCTTGCCCTTCTTGACCTTGCGCGCGAGCTTCGCGGCTTTTTCCTTGTCGACTTTCTGCTCGACTTCCTCGATCAGCGACAGCATGTCGCCCATGCCGAGAATGCGCGAGGCCAGGCGATCGGGGTGGAACGGGTCCAGGGCGGCGGTTTTCTCGCCAACCCCGAGGAACTTGATCGGCTTGCCGGTGATGGAGCGGACCGACAGCGCGGCACCGCCACGGGTATCGGCATCCACCTTGGTGAGCACCACGCCGGTGCGCGGGAGCGCCTCACCGAAGGCCTTGGCGGTGTTGGCCGCATCCTGGCCGGTCATGGCGTCGACCACGAACAGGGTTTCAACCGGCTTGACCGCGCTGTGCAGGGCCGCGATCTCGGCCATCATTTCTTCGTCAATTGCCAGCCGGCCCGCGGTGTCGACGATCAGCACATCGGCGAACTTCAGCCGCGCGTGTTCCACCGCCGCGTTGACGATATCCACCGGCTTCTGGTCAGTACTGCTGGGAAAGAATTCGGCGCCCACTTCAGCCGCCAGCGTTTCCAGCTGCTTGATCGCCGCAGGGCGATAGACGTCGGCGCTAACCACGGTGACTTTCTTCTTGTCGCGCTCGCTCAACAGGCGGGCCAGCTTGGCGACTGTCGTCGTCTTACCCGCACCCTGCAACCCGGCCATCATGATCACCGCCGGGGGCTGCGTGGACAGGTTGAGTCCCTCGTTGGCCGAACCCATTACGGCCTCGAGTTCAGCCTGCACGATCTTGAGGAAGGCCTGACCCGGACTCAGGCTCTTCATCACCTCCTGTCCGAGCGCGCGCTGCTTCACGGCCTCGACAAACTGCTTGACCACCGGCAGCGCCACATCTGCCTCGAGCAGCGCCATCCGCACTTCGCGCAACGTTTCGGCGATATTGTCTTCAGTCAGCCGGGCCTTGCCGGTGATATTGCGCAGTGTTTGCGACAGGCGATCACTGAGGCTATCAAACATGGTTTCAATCTCTGCTGCGACGAGCGCGCCGGGCGCCGTGATTCGGGAACCGGCCGCTGGCGCCTATTGATTATGACAGGCCAAGCCGGTACAAAGGCGCAAGTATACGTTACCCGGTCGCAAGGCCCAAACCGATGTCTTCTACCCTGCTGGCACCCCTCGCCGCGCTGCTTTACCTGGCCGCCACGGCGTCGCAGTTGCTGCAGATCTCGCAGCGCAACCGCGCGGTCGGCAGGACCGTTATCACCCTGGGACTGATCGCGCTGACGCTACACGCCGTTGTGGTGTGGCGCGTCCTGTTTGCCGATGATGGCGTCCACCTGGGCTTTTTCAAGATTTCCGCCCTCATCTTCCTGGTGATCAACCTCGCGTGCATCACGTCGCTGCTGCGCAGGCCGCTGCAAAATCTGCTCGTGGTGCTCTTCCCGCTCTCCGCGCTGTCGGTCCTGGTGTCGTATTTCGCGCCGGAGACAGGCCCCGTGCTGCAACACATGGACGCCGGACTGCTGGTACACGTGAGCAGCTCGATTCTCGCCTACGCGGTGCTGACGCTGGCCGCTATCCAGGCCGCCCTGCTGGCCCTGCAGGACCACCAGTTGCGGCATCACCACACGCGCGGACTGGTGCGCATCCTGCCGCCCCTGCAGCAGATGGAAGCCATGCTCTTCGAACTGCTCTGGATCGGCGTCTCTCTATTGACCATCGCCATCGCATCGGGCGTGGTGTTCGTCGACGACCTGTTCGCCCAGAGCCTGGTGCACAAGACGGTCCTGACGATAGGCGCGTGGGTGCTTTTTTCCGTGCTCCTGTGGGGCCACTACCAGCTCGGCTGGCGCAGCGTCACGGCCGTCCGGCTGACGCTGGCGGGCTTCATCCTGCTCATGCTCGCCTTCTTTGGCTCCAAACTGGTGCTGGAGCTGATTCTGCAGCGCTAAGTAATACGCGCGCTGCGGGCTTGCCCCCCCACCCGTTTTTGTAGAAGATGCGGGGTTTTACCGAACCACGAGGGCCGCACCGGCTTTGAACGAAGCACCGCTGGGTCTACTTTTTGCGATTCTGGCCGCACTGATCATCCTCTCCGCTTTTTTCTCCAGCTCTGAAACCGGGATGATGTCGCTCAACCGCTACCGGTTGAAGCACATGCAGAAAAACAACCACAAGGGCTCGGTTCGCGCCGGCAAGCTCCTGGAGCGGCCCGACCGGCTGATCGGCCTGATCCTGATCGGCAACAACCTGGTCAACATTTTCGCCGCATCGATCGCCACCATCATCGGTATCCGCCTGTACGGCGATGCCGGCGTATTCGTGGCGAGCCTGTTCCTGACGCTGGCCATTCTCGTTTTCGCGGAGATCACCCCCAAGACGATTGCCGCGCTGTACCCGGAAAAAATCGCCTTCCCCGCTAGCGTGATACTGCTGCCGCTCATGAAGGTGACCTACCCGATCGTCGCGCTGGTCAACACGATCACCAACGGCCTGCTGCGGCTGCTTGGCTTCGATCCCGCCAAGGAGAGTGAGGAGCACGTATCCTCAGAAGAACTGCGCACTATCGTGACGGACGCCGGCCAGCTTATCCCGGCACGGCACCGCGGCATGCTGCTCAATATCCTGGACCTGGAAGAGGTCTCGGTCGACGACATCATGGTGCCGCGCAACGACGTCTACGGCATCGACCTGGACGACACCGACGAGGAAATCCTCGACCAGATCCACACCAGCGCGCACACCCGGCTGCCAGTCTGGCGCGACGATATCAATAATATCGTCGGCGTGTTGCACGCTCGATCGATGAGCAAGGTAGTGACCAGCCAAGGGGTAGACCGCAAGGCGCTGGAAGAGGAGATGGAGGCGCCCTACTTCATTCCCGAGAGCACGCCGCTGCATACACAACTGATGAACTTCCAGCAGAAGAAGAACCCGCTGGCGGTGGTGATTGACGAGTACGGCGAGGTCCTGGGGCTGGTTGCGCTGGAGGACATCCTCGAGGAGATCGTCGGCGAGTTCACGTCCAACCTCACCCACGTGACCGACAGCATCTATCCCCAGCGGGATGGCAGCTTCATCATCGACGGCACCGCGAACATCCGGGAAATCAACAAGTCGCTGGACTGGTTGTTGCCCACCGATGGCCCGAAGACACTCAGCGGCCTGATCCTGGAATATCTCGAGTCCTTTCCCGACGGCAATGCCGGCATGGCAATCGATCGGTACCGACTGGAAATCCTGGCACTGGAAGGCAACGTGGTGCAGGCGGTACGGGCGCAGCCGGTGCCGGACTAGGCGCCGACCGCTACAACAGCTTCAAACTGCTGTCGTCTTCCCGACGCTGGTTGGCCCGGCGGATAATCGCCCGCTTCTCCTCGGCGCTGGCCATGAACCAGTCGGTGATCTCCTCGGCAGAGCGGTAACAGCCCAGGCAGATGTCGTTCTCATCCAGGACACACACCGACACACAGGGCGACCTGGGTTCCGGCTCCGTCATCCCGACTCCCGCAGATTGTCCAGAAAGTGTGCCGCGTTAACGACATAGTGGTCCGCGTTGTGGGCGATGCTGTCCTGCTGCTCGGGTGAGAGCTGGGATTTCACCTTGGCCGGGGAGCCCAGCACGAGCGAACCATCGGGAATGACCGTACCTTCTGTCACCAGGGCATTGGCGCCAATCAGGCAGCCTTTACCGATGACAGCGCCGTTGAGCACAACCGCGTTGATGCCCACCAGCGAACCGTCGCCGATGGTGCAACCGTGCAACATGGCGTTGTGGCCCACGGTCACATTCTTGCCCACGATGCACGGGAACCCGGGGTCCGCATGCATCACGGTACCGTCCTGGATATTGCTGTTGGCGCCGACTTCAAGGCGCTCACCGTCGCCGCGCAACACGCAGGAAAACCACACACTGGAGCGGTCATTGAGTGTGACATCGCCGATAACAGCGGCATTGGGTGCGATGAAATGCCCCTCGCCGTTGAGGGTCGGGGTTTTCTCGCCAAGGCTATAAATCATGGTTGTTTTTTCCAGTTGCGCTTCAGATCAAGCCCGGCATCGTAGGCCACATTAGCCAGCAGCGCCAGCATCGCGGCCGTCACACCCCAGACATTGTCCTGGCCTACACGATAGTGCGGCACGTACATCGTCGTGTTGCGTTTCGTCATCGCCTCGAGCGGGAAGCGTTCGCGTTCGGCAAATACGCTCAATCGCGGCATGAAAACGCTGTCGAATTCACCCGGATCCACCGTGAGATCCGGGTCGGGATCAATGACGCCGATACACGGGAAAACCTGGAAACCGGTGCGGGTGATCATCGGCTCCAGTTCGCACAGGGGCGTGACGTGTTCGCGGGCAATACCAACCTCTTCGGTTGTTTCGCGCAGCGCCGTATCCCAGGTGGACGCATCGTGTTGCTCCCGCTTGCCGCCGGGAAATGCGATTTCACCCGGGTGATTTTTCAGGTGACGCGCGCGCCGCCCCAGCAACACGCGCGGTTGCGGGCCGCGAGTCACGGCCATCAACACTGCGGCCTGCGGCCACGGGCTGTCCGCCGCATCCGTCTTCCAGGGCGCCTGCTGCAGCGGTAACGCGCTGCGCAATCGCGCAAACAGTGCGTCAGTCGGGCTCACGGGCGGGGCAGTTCCCGAACCATTTCAACCACGTCCCACGCAGGCTCCTCATAGGGGTGCGCCGCGCACATGGCCTCGACAGCGGCACGGATATGGGCGCGGTCGCACACCATCTCGACCTTGTACTCATCCACTGCCTCGACGGCGCCCTGTTTCCCCAGGAAAGGATCACTGCCCGGCAGCGGCCGGAACTGTCCCTGCCCTGCCACCTGCCAGCAACAGTGGTCGTAGTCGCCAATTTTCCCGGCGCCGGCCTCGA
Source organism: uncultured Halioglobus sp. (assembly GCA_964351485.1). Classification (GTDB taxonomy): domain Bacteria; phylum Pseudomonadota; class Gammaproteobacteria; order Pseudomonadales; family Halieaceae; genus Marimicrobium. The sequence goes on along the minus strand of CAYGOX010000186.1, from coordinate 2,786 downwards.
ACGCCGCTGTCTTGACCGGTTCAAGGTGCGACTCGGGCACGTAAAAGCACAACTTGTACATCACACTCCCCGCGCCTGCTCTTCGTAAAATTGTCGCGCAAATCCGGCCAGGTCACCGCGCTCAATGGCCGCGCGAATCCGCGCCATGTGATTCTGGTAGAAACGCAGGTTGTGAATCGTATTGAGCTGCGACCCGAGAATCTCGTTGCACTTGTCCAGATGGTGCAGATAGGCGCGCGAGAAATTGCCGCAGGTATAGCAATCACACTCGGCGTCGAGTGGTTCGGTACTCGTCTTGTGCCGCGCGTTGCGCAGCTTCAGGACACCGCGGGATGTGAAGATATTGCCGTTACGCGCATTGCGGGTCGGCATCACGCAGTCGAACATATCGACGCCGCGCTGCACCGCTTCGAGCAGGTCGGCGGGCGTGCCCACCCCCATCAGGTAGCGCGGTTTGTCGACGGGCATGTGATGCGCAATGCCGTCCAGCACACCCATCATCTCATCCTTGGGCTCACCCACGGAAAGACCGCCGATAGCGTAGCCATCGAAGCCGATATCAACCAGCGCGGCGAGCGATTCGCGCCGCAGTTCGTCGTACATGCCGCCCTGCACAATGCCGAATAGCGCCGCCGGGTTGTCGCCGTGCGCCGCCCTGCTGCGCGCCGCCCAGCGCAGGGACAACTCCATGGAGTCACGCGCCTCGGCCGGCGTCGCGGGGTATGGCGTACACTCGTCGAAAATCATGACGATGTCGGACCCGAGCTTGCGCTGTATCGCCATCGAGGTTTCCGGGTCGAGAAAGACTGGACTGCCATCGACCGGTGACTGGAATTTCACTCCCTCCTCGGAAATTTTCCGCATTGCACCGAGGCTGAACACCTGGAAGCCGCCCGAGTCGGTGAGGATCGGCCCCTGCCATCCCATGAAATCGTGCAGGTCGCCATGCTGTTCGATGATCGCCGTACCGGGGCGCAACCAGAGATGGAACGTATTGCCCAGGATAATCTGTGCACCGATGGCCTCGATATCGCGCGGCAACATGCCCTTGACCGTGCCGTAGGTACCGACCGGCATGAAGGCCGGCGTCTCCACGGTACCCCGCGGAAACGCCAGTCGACCGCGGCGGGCCAGGCCGTCCGAGGTATCGATGGTGAACGTCATATGACTCACCGGACAGATCCACCGCGCTGTGCACTGGTAACAAACATGGCGTCACCATAACTGAAAAAACGGTAACGTTCTGCCACGGCCTCAGCGTAGGCCGCCAGCACCTGCTCCCGACCGGCCAGCGCGCTGACCAGCATGATCAGGGTGGACTCGGGCAGGTGAAAATTGGTCACCAGTGCATCGACACAGGCAAACCGGTAACCCGGATAGATAAAGATGCGGGTATCGCCACAGTACGGCGCGACTGTCCCGCTCGCCGCCGCAGCAGTTTCCAGGGCTCTCACCGCCGTTGTCCCCACCGCGATCACGCGCCCGCCACGCTCACGTGTGCGCTCAACCGCCTGGCAGACTCCGGCATCGACCTCGACGAATTCCGCGTGCATCAGGTGATCCTCAATGCGATCGGTGCGCACCGGGGTGAACGTCCCCGCGCCGACGTGCAAAGTGACCTCCGCCCGCTGCACCCCCATCGCGTCCACACGGTCCAGCAGCGCCCGGGTGAAGTGCAGACCTGCGGTCGGGGCAGCCACCGCACCGTCGCGGCGCGCATACACGGTCTGGTACCGCTCGCGATCCGAGGTCTCGTCCTCACGCTCGATGTAAGGCGGCAGGGGCATGTGCCCGTGCTTTACGAGCAGACTTGCGAGCGAAACATCGCCCGCGGAGCGCAGGTGAAACAGGGCGCCCTCCCGACCCAGCACCTGAAGCGCCGCGCCGACTGGCTCGCCACCGGACGTATCGGTCAACTCGATGCGCATTCCCGCACCGGGTGACTTGCTGCTGCGGACGTGGGCCAGCGCCTCGGTGTCGTTAAGCACGCGCTCAATGAGCAGTTCAACGCGGCCGCCCGTGGCCTTGCGCCCCCAGAGTCTCGCCGGGATCACCCGCGTGTTGTTGAACACCAACAGATCTTCAGGTGCGAGGAACGAGGGCAGGTCCCGGAAGTGGCGGTGCTCGACGTCGCCGCTTGCGCCCTCGAGGACCAGCAAGCGGCTGGCATCGCGTTCCGGCAGCGGGTTCTGGGCAATCAGCTCTTGCGGCAGATCAAAATGAAAATCGCTGGGCTTCATCGATAAAAAAGCCGGCTCTGCGCCGGCTCCTCGGTCCTGCCAGGAATCGACTACTCGTCGTCCTGCTCGGCCGCATCCTCTGCCGCGACTTCTTCTTCGGCAGCGGCTTCTTCACCGGCGTCTGCGCCTTCTTCTTCCGCCGCCTCTTCAACCGGCTCCGCCGGCAGCGCCGCCTTGATCAGGCCTTCTTCGACGAGGATACGCACCTTGTCGTCACCGTTGACAGGATTCTTCGCCGCATCCTTGACCGCGTAACGGTCGTCGCCGCGCGCATAGATGCTGTAATCGTCAGTTTTCTTCACCAGCTTCATAGCCATGCTCTTTTCTCTCCTGGTACTCAGATTGTGGATTGAGGGACATGCGCCGCAGACAGGCTCTGCGTGCGAACGGCGCGCAGTGTACAGGCTCAGGCCGCCCAGGTTAAGGAAAATCATTGCAGTTTGAATGGCCGTTGATATAATTTCGCGCTCTTTACAGGCCCCCCATGCAGGCCTGTCATTCCATGCCGGAGTGGTGAAATTGGTAGACACGCCGGATTCAAAATCC
>CAYGOX010000185.1:0-7879 GCA_964351485.1 uncultured Halioglobus sp. | reverse complement strand
TCCGAACCCCTTCAGCTCCATCGATCTCTGCGGAACCGCCCTTCAGGGGGGCGCAACATTTGTTGCCCGCAGCTTCTCCGGCGACAAGGCGCAACTGGTACCGCTGATCAAGGCGGCCATCAGCCACCGGGGATTCGCACTGATCGACGTTATTTCACCCTGTGTCACGTTCAACAACAACGCTGGCTCGACCAAGAGCTACGAGTTCGTGCGCGAACACGCCGAGGCGACCGGTACGGTTGACTTTGTGCCACACCAGAAGGACATCACCGCAGAGTATGAGCCGGGTACCCGGCACGAGGTGACGTTGCACGATGGCTCCTCAATCCACCTCTACAAGGTGGAGGAGAACCTCGATCCGCTGGATCGCCGCTCGGCGATGAACACGCTGGAGGAGCACCGCGCGAAAGGGTCTATTCCGACGGGCCTGATCTATATGGACAAGGATTCGCGCGATTTGCATGACGTTCTCGAGACTTCCCAGCGTCCGTTGAACCAGCTCGATGAGTCCGATCTCTGCCCCGGGAACAAGATGCTGGAGAACATCAACGCCAGCCTTCGCTGAGGCGGCGCAAACAGCTGCATTCGCACTCACACTGAAACGGATTTCGGTGTATTCTTGCGCCCAATGTCACGGAATTGTCATATTTTCATCTTCTAATGTCGCTCGTAAGAGGCATTTGAAGGTGGGCGGCTGATGGGCGCGAGAAAGGTACTGATCATTGAAGACGAACTGGCAATTCGTGACATGTTGCGAATGGCGCTGGAAATGGCGGGTTTCGACTGCCTGGAAGCGGAGGATATCCAGGATGGCTATGCCAGGATCGTCGACGACCGGCCGGACGTTGTTCTCCTCGACTGGATGTTGCCCGGTGCCAGCGGTATCGAACTGCTGCGGCGCCTGAAGCGAGATGGTATCGCCGGTGAGGTCCCTGTGATTATGCTGACGGCCAAGACTGACCAGGACAATGTGGTCCAGGGGCTGGATGTCGGCGCTGATGACTATATAACGAAGCCGTTCGCGCCGCGCGAGGTCGTCGCCCGTATCAACGCCCTGTTGCGACGCACCCGCGGTGGCGCCGACAGCCAGCAGTTCCAGGTCCAGGGCCTGATGCTGGATAGCGACAGCCGGCGGGTTTACGTGGATGGCACGCCCCTGAGTATCGGGCCGACGGAGTTCAACCTGTTGCAGTTTTTCATGACCCACCCGGAGCGCGCCTACACCCGAGCGCAACTGCTCGACCAGGTATGGGGCGCCAATGTCTATGTCGAAGAGCGGACGGTTGATGTCCATATCCGTCGGTTGCGCAAAGCGCTCAAGACTGAGGCGGGCGATTGCAGCCATCTTATTCAGACCGTGCGCGGTACGGGCTATCGTTTTTCCGAGCAGGTAAGCCAGTAATGCGGGCTGGCGGCGGCTAATGGGATGGATGGCGGCGCTTGGCCGCATCAGTCTCCTGGTGGCCGCTGCCGCGATTATCGGCGCGATCTACGGCTACCCGCTGGCCGGAGCGGCAATCGCCCTGGTCGGCGTCATCCTTTTCTGGCAGGTGCAGATGCACCGGGTCCAGAGCTGGCTGAGCGACCCCAAGAAGTTGCCCCCGGATGTCTATGGTATCTGGGGTGAGCTCAGCGCCCGAATCTACCTGCAGCAGCGCAACCACAAAAAAGTCCAGAAACGCCTTCAATCCAACATCGATCACCTGCAGGATTCACTCTCGTCCATGCGCGATGGCGTGGTCATGGTCGATGAGCAGGGGAGTATCGAGTGGTGTAATGCCGCAGCCGGTCCACTGTTGGGCTTACGCTATCCCGAGGATGTCGGCCAGACCCTGACCAATCTTGTCCGGCAGCCCGAATTCAATAGGTACTTCCTGGCCGCGGACTACAGCGTACCTTTGCAGTTCACCAAGATGTCCAATGCGGGCATCCACCTGCGTGTCGAAATTACCTATTTCGGCCGTGGCGAACGACTGCTCTTCATCCGGGATGTCAGCGAGGCCGTGCGGAGGGAGCAGACCCGGCGCGATTTCGTTGCGAATGTCTCCCATGAACTGCGGACACCGCTGACGGTGATCTCGGGCTACCTCGACAATTTCCGGGATAATGCGGAGCAGTTGCCCGAAACGTTCGTCCGCCCGCTGGAGCAGATGAGCCAGCAGGCCCAGCGCATGGAAAGCCTGCTCAAGGATCTGCTCTGGCTGTCTCGCATTGAGGATGAGGCGCGTGAGGCGAAGCGGGAGTCGGTCAATGTCGGCACGATAGCGCAAAAGGCGGTCGAGGAACTGGCGGCGGCGTTCCCCGGGCGTGAGGTCCGGGTGGAGGCCGATCCCGACCTTACGATTCTCGGGAATTACCAGGAATTGTACAGTGCCACTTCGAACCTCGTGAGCAACGCGTTAAAGTATGGGGGCGAGCAGGGCGCGGTGACCGTGCGCTGGGGGCGCGAGGGTGAACATGCTATTTTGGCCGTTGCCGACACCGGCCCCGGCATCGACGAGATTCACCTGCCGCGTCTCACGGAACGCTTTTACCGGGTGGATGTCAGTCGCAGCACCCGCACGGGGGGTACCGGGCTCGGCCTGGCCATCGTGAAACATGTTGCCCAGGTGCACGGCGCGCACTTGCAGATCGACAGCGAACTGGGCGTGGGGTCGACATTCTCACTTGTATTTCCACTGGAGGTGGACTTGTGACCAAGCAGGAAGATTACCAGCAGCATATTTCGGCCAGTTTCAACTCGGAACTGGAGTCGCTGAAGAATCACATGCTCGAAATGGGCGGCAAGGTCGAGGCCCAGCTGAGTGCCGCGCTGGGCGCGGTGGTCGAGGTCGACAGTGAGGCAGCCGAGTCCGTCGTGGACCAGGATGTCGAGGTCAACCAGATGGAAATGGCGATTGACCAGGAGTGTGCCTCCATCATCGCCCGGCGCCAGCCGACGGCAAGCGATCTGCGCCTGGTGGTGGCCATTATCAAGGTGAACACCGACCTGGAGCGAATCGGGGACGAGGCCGCCAAGGTGGCAAAACAGGCGCTGTTCATCGCCAAGCACAAGAGCTCACCGAGCAGCTTCGTCGAACTCAAGCGCATCGGCAAGCGCGTGACCTTCATGCTCCACGACGCGCTGGACGCCTTTGCGCGGCTCGATGTCAACAAGGCCATCGAGGTGGTCAAGGGCGATATGGAGGTCGACAAGGAATACGGCAGCGCCATGCGCTCACTGGTTACGTTCATGATGGAAGACCCGCGCGATATTACGTCGGTGCTCAACGAGATGTGGGCCCTGCGGAGCCTGGAACGGATCGGTGACCACGCCTGTAATATCGCCGAGCATGTGGTGTATCTCGCCCGTGGCCTGGATGTCCGGCACGGACGTCTGGACAAAATGGGGGCCGACGTGCTGGACAGGAATTAAGCGGCGCGCGGAGGCTGCCTTTCCTGTCATAAAACTGTAACATGCCCTACCTACAATCCGCGGGTGGGCGAAAACAGCGCCCGGTATTCCCTCAAACCCATGGAGAAGCCCTACGTGAAAAAGCTCTTTACTGGATTGATCGCGGTCTGTGCCACCACTCTCAGCATCAACACGGTCCAGGCGGCCGGACGCGACAGTGTGTCGGTTGTGGGCTCGTCGACGGTGTATCCTTTCGCAACAGTCGTCGCCGAGCGTTTCGGTCGCTCGAGCAAGTTCAAGGCCCCGAAAATCGAGTCGACCGGCTCAGGTGGCGGACTGAAACTGTTCTGTAAGGGCGTCGGCGCCGGCACTCCGGACATCACCAATGCCTCGCGCCGCATAAAGAAAAGCGAGTACGACGATTGTCAGGCCAACGGCGTGGAAAACATTGTCGAGGTGCTGGTTGGCTATGACGGCATCGCCATCGCCAACTCCAAGGAGTCTGAGCAGCTCTCCCTGACGTTGAACGAGTTGTACCTGGCGCTGGCCAAGGATGTACCCGGTCCCGACGGTAAGCTTGTTCCCAACCCCAACACTACGTGGCGCGATATCAATCCCGGGCTGCCCAACACGCGCATCGAGGTGCTCGGCCCGCCGCCAACCTCCGGTACGCGCGACGCCTTTGCCGAACTGGCACTCGGCGGGGGTGCCAAGGGTGTCCCGGCGCTGAAGAAGCTCTACGGGCTTTCTGCTGACGATGTCGACGGTATTCAGTCAGTGATTGCTGAGCTGGGTTTGCCGGCGGCCATGTACGATTCGCTTGTGTAGAAAAAGGGCAAGGCACCCAAGGGCAAGGATCTCTTCAAGGCCGTGGCCTATGCGGTGCGCGAGGACGGAGCCTATATCGAGGCCGGTGAAAACGACAACCTCATCGTGCAGAAGCTCGAGGCCAACCCGAATGCGCTGGGTATCTTCGGGTTCAGCTTTCTCGATGAGAATGGCGACAAGGTCCAGGGTTCGAAGATCGACGGTGTAGAACCGGATTTTGACTCCATTGCGAGCGGCGATTACCCGGTGTCGAGGCCGCTGTACTTCTACATCAAGGGCGCCCACGTCGGCAAAATTCCGGGCATCCAGGAATTCGCCCTGGAGTTTACCTCGGACAACGCGATGGGTGAGGACGGGTACCTGACAGAGCGCGGTCTGATTCCGCTGGCCGAGGAAGAATTGGCCCAGGTCCAGTCCGATGTGAAATCCCTCAAGCGTCTGGAGATGTGATCCTCACTTGCGGGAATTGAAACGACAGCGTCAGAAAATGCGCCATCTCCACGGCGCATTTTTTGTTTTTTAGAGAAACAAGCGCGCGGACTGCCTGAGGCACTCCGCCAGCAGGAACAGCGTCCTATGCAGACGAGCACTGTCTTTCTGGTCCTGATCGCGTTGTGTGCGATCAGTTTTTACCTGGGGCGCAAACGCTCAAAGTTTATCGGCAAGCAGGTGGGTGGCGTTTCCCGGCTGCATTCGCTGCCGAAACATTATGGATACATGGCGGCCGCCTGGGCGGCAATCCCGGGCCTGCTGGTCCTGGGCCTCTGGGTTGGGGCGCAGGAATCGATGGTACAAAACTCTGTCGAATCCGGCTTTCCCGACGCTGTTCGTGCACTCAGTGTCGAAGAGCGCGGCCTGTATTACAACGAGATACTGGCTCACGTTAACGGCACGCTCGATGCCAGCGATCTCGATGCTGCGCAATTGACCGGCGCAGAGCGCTATCAACAACTCACGCAGACACTCGGTTTTGCCAAGGCTGCGGTGGTGTTTGCCGTGGCGCTGCTTGGCGCGGGCCTGGCGATTCGGCGTTTTGCCCCCGAATTTCGCGCCCGCAATCATGTCGAGAGCATTCTCACCTGGCTGTTGTTCGGGTGTTCATTCCTGGCGGTGCTCACGACGGTGGGCATCGTGCTGTCGGTGCTGTTTGAAGCGACACGCTTTTTCCAGACGGTGCCCGTGCACAAGTTCCTGTTCGGTCTGGAGTGGAGCCCACAGATGGCGATCCGCGCGGACCAGGTGGGCGCAACGGGCTCTTTCGGCTTTGTACCGCTGTTGGTCGGAACGCTGCTGATTTCTGCGGTTGCGATGGTGATCGCGGTACCGATCGGGCTGATGTCAGCGATTTATCTCTCCGAATACGCCTCGCGCCGATTCCGCTCGGTGACAAAACCGGTGCTGGAAATTCTCGCGGGCGTGCCGACTGTGGTGTACGGCTTCTTCGCCGCCCTGACTGTCGCCCCGTTCATCCGCGAGCTCGGCGAATCCCTCGGACTGACGGTCTCTTCGGAGAGCGCCCTGGCGGCAGGACTGGTGATGGGCATCATGATCATCCCGTTCGTCATGTCCCTTTCCGACGATATTATCAATGCGGTGCCCGACAGCCTGCGCGAGGCGTCGCTGGGAATGGGCGCCACCATGAACGAGACCATCCGATGGGTACTGCTGCCCGCCGCTTTGCCGGGTATCGTCGGCGGTATCCTGCTGGCGGTCTCCCGTGCGATCGGCGAGACGATGATCGTGGTCATGGCGGCAGGTTTGTCGGCCAAGCTCACGGTCAATCCACTGGAAGCGGTGACCACAATTACCGTCCAGATTGTCACGCTGCTGGTCGGTGACCAGGAGTTCGACAGCCCTAAGACCCTGGCAGCCTTTGCGCTGGGTCTGGTCCTGTTTTTTGTCACCTTGCTGCTCAACGTCATCGCACTGTATGTCGTCAGAAAGTACCGGGAACAATATGAGTGAATCAGCCAACACCCAGAAAATCGCCGCGTCGCTGAAGCGGCGCTATGCGCGCGAGCGCCGGTTCCAGTGGTTCGGTCGCCTCGCGGTATTTGCCGGTTTTGTTTTCCTGGTCATTCTCATGGCGGACATCGTGACCAAGGGCGCGCCGGCGTTTACCCAGTACTACCTGCAGATCGACGTTGCTTTCGACCAGGACAAACTGGGCATTGACGATGTATTGGACGACGACAGCGTCTACGCCGGTAATTACGGCGGCATTGTCAAGCAGGGGCTGCGCGATATGTTCCCCGAGGTGAGCGGGCGCAGGGACAAGCGCCAACTCTATCGGTTGGTCAGTGTCGGCGCTGAGTACGATCTGCGCGATATGCTGGTGGCAGATCGGGCGCTGCTCGATACCTCGCAGAAAGTCTGGGTGAAGGCGCACTCCGAAGCCAGCGCCTATCTGAAAGGGCAGGTCAGTCGTGAGGTACCCGAAGGGGATCGCAAACTGAAGGACAACCAGATGGCCTGGCTCGATCAACTGCGTGAGCAGGGCCGAACGGATTCGCGCTTTAACACGACGTTTTTCCTCTCAGGTGATTCCCGCGAGCCTGAAATGGCCGGTATCCGGGCGGCGCTGCACGGCTCGTTTTTTACGCTGGTCGTGACCTTCCTGCTGGCGTTTCCGGTCGGCGTGCTGGCCGCGGTCTACCTCGAGGAGTTTGCCCCGCGCAACCGCCTGACGGACCTCATCGAGATCAATATCAACAACCTCGCTGCCGTTCCCTCCATTGTATTCGGTCTGCTGGGCCTGGCGGTATTCATCAACTTTTTTGAATTGCCGCGGTCTGCGCCGCTGGTGGGCGGTATTGTATTGTCGCTGATGACACTGCCGACGATTATCATTACGTCGCGGGCGGCGATCGGGGCGGTGCCATCGTCCATCCGGCAGGCGGCCATGGGCGTCGGAGCTTCGAAGTTGCAGACGGTGTTCCACCATGTGCTGCCAGTGGCGATGCCGGGCATTCTGACCGGGTCCATTATCGGTATGGCGCAGGCGCTGGGCGAAACCGCGCCGCTGCTCATGATTGGTATGGTGGCGTTTATCATGGAAGTGCCCAGTGGCGTCACGGATCCAGCGACGGTGCTGCCGGTACAGATTTTCCTCTGGGCCGACAGTCCGGAGCGGGGCTTCACGGAGAAGACCTCGGCGGCGATCATGGTGCTGATGGGCTTTTTGATCGTGATGAACGCGCTGGCGGTCTACCTGCGCCGGCGTTTTGAAGTGAAATAGCGTTACGAATTTCATTTATGATAGGAACAGAGATGACGGCGACGACAGTGGCGGCCGGAAGAACGCAGGGGGAAGGCACGATGGAATCAGGCACCCAGAGCAAGGGTAGCGCCACGCTGAGCACCGCCGAGGAGGTGCGCGGCTACCAGACCGTGGGCGAGCCCTTCGTCGACGATGCCAAGATGTCGGCCCGCAACGTCAATGTGTTTTATGCGGACAAGCAGGCGATTACTGATATTTCGCTGGATATCGGTCGGAACGAGGTCATTGCCATGATCGGCCCTTCGGGCTGCGGCAAGTCGACGTTTCTGCGCACCCTGAATCGCATGAACGACATCATCCCGATCTGCCGTGTCGAGGGCGATATCACCCTCGATGGCGAGAGCATTTACGACAACAGCCAGGACACGGTCCTGTTG
>CAYGOX010000184.1:4406-7900 GCA_964351485.1 uncultured Halioglobus sp. | reverse complement strand
GGATAATGTGAGAATCTACGACAAGCTCTACCGGGACGTTTACCTGAAACTCTATGCCCGGCTGGAACCGCTGTACGGCAGTATCCGCAAAATTACGGGCTACCCGTTCTAGTCGCCTTATCCCTGGCTGCGCGTGAATAACTTGCGCGCGGCGATAATGTCGGCGGCGCCTTCCGGGACCATTTCCCGCCAGGTCTCGTCGTTGGCAGCGATGCGTTCCAGCACCTGCGGCGAATGGATGTGCAGCACGTCGGGGTTGAAGTTGTCGAGCGCGTGCACGGCGCCGATGTCGAGCAGGTAGGACAGCAGGCGTTTGCTGTTGCGCGCCAGGTCCAGGTCGTTGATCGTGCGCACGCGCTGCGTTTCCTGGCAGAGGTAGGGGTAGACGTACAGCGCCAGGTCGGCGCCGATCAGCCGGCCCATCTTTTCCAGCAGTCCCCCGCAGGCGGTTTCCTTCACTTCGGTAAAGAGCACCTTGGCCACGTCCATGCCGATGGCCAGCCCCGTTTTTGCCACGTTGCAGCGGCGCAGGTAATGGGCCAGGTTCTCGAATTCGAGAAAATCGGAAATCAATACCGCGTGGCCGGTGGCCGCCAGGACATCGACACGGCTGATGAAATCTTCCAGGCACACGTCGCCGTCGGCGGACAGGTGGTGCATGGTCATTTCCATGATGGGCAGCGGCGTGCAGTCCGGGTTTTCCTGCATGAAGCGCCGTTCGGCGCAGTGCAGCACGTCGACGTTGACGTGTGTCAGCGGGCGGAAGCGGCCGCGGTGTACGACCACGTGCTGTTTGCGCAGGTACTCGTTGGCCTGCAGCACGCTGCCGTCGGCGGCGAACATGGCCGCGTCGGTGTAGCCCAGCTGAACCAGTCGCAGGCTCATTACGCGGTTGTCGATGTGTTCGAAGGCGGCGCCGGAAAATTCGACCATGTCGATTTCAACCCGGTCGCGGTTGAGGCCTTCCATCAGCGAGCCGAGAAACGCCTCGGGATCGTCGGCGAGGAAAGTGGCGGCGTAGACGAGGTTGACCCCCATCATCCCCACGGCATCCTGTTGCAGGGCGTTGGAGCTGTCGAGCATGCGGATATGGATGATAATCTGGCTGGCCGGTACGCCGGGGGCTGTCTGGAAGCGCACGCCCATCCACGCGTGGCACTCGTTGGTGCCGTGGTAGTTGCGCGCCGACACCGTGTCGGCGAAGGCGAAGAAAGCGGTGCGATCGCCGCGCTCCTCGGCCAGGCGCTCCAGGTTGAGGGAGTATTCCAGCTCCAGCATGCCCTCGAGGCGGTCGCGGGCGACGTAGCGTTTACAGTTGCCGTAAATCGCGTCACTCACCTTCATATCGTAGGCGGAGATACTTTTGGCGACCGTGCCGGCGGCACCGCCGGCCTGGAAAAACCAGCGCACGACTTCCTGTCCCGCTCCGATTTCGGCGAAGCTGCCGTAGACTTCGTCGTTCAGGTTGACCCGCAGGGCCTTCTCGCGTGTATTCATGGCAAATCTGCTCGCAAACCAGCTTTGCCGCGTTGTCGGCGCGAATGTCGAAGACCTTTAAGGAAGAATGCACTGAATGTGCAAAAAAGTACCGGAGTGTGGGCCGGTTCACCCCGCAGCGTCCGGCGACGCGTGCGGGGTGTGATCTGGACCTAGTCGAGCTTGCCGAGGATGGCGCCGCCGGTGGGGATGCCGACGCCGGAGGTAACCAGGGCGTGGTTAACTTCCTTCGCAGGCTGGTTGACGGAGGTGCCGCGCACCAGTCGCGTCGCCTCAACGATGCCGTTCACGCCGTGAATATAGGCCTCGCTGAGCTGGCCGCCGTGGGTGTTGGTCGGCAGGCGTCCGTTGGTGCGCAGGGCGCCGTCGGCGACGAAGTCGCCGGACTCACCCACGCCGCAGAACTTCCAGGCCTCGAGCTGCCACAACACGATCGGTGAGAAGGCGTCGTAGATAACGGCGGCGTCGATGTCGTCGGCGGTCAGGTCGCTCATCTCATACACGAGTTCTGCCGCTCGTTCCATTTCTGGAATGCCGGCGAACTCGTCGCGGTAGAAGGAGGTCATCTGCTCCTGGTCTTCGGCCGCACACTGGGCGACGCCCTTGACCACGACACCCGGCTGCTTCAGGTCGCGCGCACGTTCCGGCGTGGTGACGATAACGGCCGAGCCGCCGTCTGTCTCCTGGCAGCAGTCGAACAGCTGCAGCGGGTCGGCGATCATGCGCGCGGCGTCGTACTCGGCGCGGTCGAAGTTGCGGCCGTAGAACGCGGCGGCGGGGTTGTTGGCGCCGTAGACACGGGTCGACTGCGCGACTTCAAACAGCGCGTCCTTGGTCACGCCGGTATTGTGCATCCAGCGCTGGGTGAACATGGCCACCCAGCTGGCCGGCGTGAGCAGGCCGTAGGGCATGTACCAGCCCCAGTGAATTGCGTCGGCGGTCGTGATCTCACCCGAGACACCGCCGGAAAACCGGTGACCGCTGCGCCCGTTGAGCGCCCGGTAGACCACGACACACTCGGCCATGCCGGTGGCAACCGCCATGGTCGCCTGGTGCAGGCAGCTGGTCGCCGCGCCGCCGCCATAGTGCGAGCGGCCATAGAAGGTCATCTCGCCCACGCCCAGGGCCCGCGCCACCTCGATCTCGTCGTTGGTGTCCATGGTGAACGTGGCCATGCCGTCGATATCGCTGGGCTTGAGGCCCGCGTCATCGATGGCCGCCTTGACCGCCTGCACCGCGAGGGAGAGTTCTGACACGCCGGAATCCTTGGAGAATTCCGTGTTGCCGATCCCGACGATTACCGCCTTGTCCTTGACATTTGCAACCACGGCTCAGGCTCCTTTGGGTAGTTCGAGTTGGACAGAGCCCTGCATGTGCATGCCCCAGATATTGTTTTCGCCCATGATGCTGATGTCGACGGTGCCGGTGTCGGTATCCACGCCGGTCACTTCGCCGGTCATGGTCATGACCATGCCGGGCAGGTTGGGCGCGCCCAGGCGCAGGTCGACCTTTTTGACCACAGCCTCGGGGCCGCTCCAGTCGGTGGCGTAGCGGGTCATGAAGCCCTGGCTGGTCAGAATGTTCATGAACACATCGGGCAGGCCCTGTGCGACGGCCTCGGCCTTGTCGTGGTGCACCGACTGGAAGTCGCGCGTGGCGATGGCGCCGCCGACCACCAGCCCGGTGGTGATATCGATATCCACCGGATCCAGTTTGTCGCCGACCGATACGTTACTGGCACTCAAGGTAGTGATTTGACTCATGACTTACGCCCCCTGTGCCGGGTAGAACTGCGGCAGCATTGTTTTTTCGTCGACCTGCTCAACCTTGCCCTGGACTTTCATGCCGATGTGAACGTCCGCCGGGTCGCAGCCGACCACGTTGGCGACCAGGTTGGTGCCTTCGCCCAGCTTGATCACCGCACAGACCAGCGGGTACTGGTAGCCCGGGATACGCGGGTGGTGCAATTCGGTATGGCTGAGGATTTCTCCCTCAAG
>CAYGOX010000184.1:2874-4396 GCA_964351485.1 uncultured Halioglobus sp. | reverse complement strand
ACTCGCCGCACATGGGGCGGGGCGGGTGGCGCAGGGTCTGGCAGCTCTTGCAGCGCTGGATGAGAATCCGGCCCTCGTCGCAGGCATCCCACCACCACTTGTTGTCGTGGCCGCGCGGGGAAGCGATGCGGGTGGGAACCGCCAGTGCGTCGTCGCTGCCGCCGGCCGCTGCGGGCTCTTCATTGGGCATGAACTTGAGCACCTTGAAACGCTGGGTGCCGATCACGTCGCCGTGCTGGTCGGTGAAGGTGGCCAGCGTCTCGGTGAAGTAACCGGGGCCGCGCGCGGTGGTTTTGCGCTCGGAGATGTTGTCGATGGTGACCTGGGCATACACTGTGTCGCCCAGGCTGACTTCCTTGGTGTATTCCTGCGTGACGTTGGTGCCCAGCACGCCGGTATAACCGTGCTCGTCGAGCATGTCTAACATCTCGGTCATCGCCGTGGGCGCGCGACCGCGAGTGGCGCTGAAGCCTTCCTGGCCCCAGACGTACATCATGGCCGGCGGCGCGATGGTCCGGCCGCGAGCGCTGTCAGCTGCCCACTGTTCGTCCTGGTAGGCCGGGTTCTCATCGCCGATGACTTCGCACCAGTGGCGGATCATCGCGGCGTTCACCGGATCCTTGGCGGGTTCACGGGCGCAGACCTCGCGCCCGACGTAGGCGTAGATCTTCTCTTCGAGCGCTTTTATATCGTCAGCTGACATCGCAGCGGGCTCCTCGTTGGTTATAGCTGTTGTCGATGGGTCGGGCGCCGACCTAGCGGTGCGTCGGCATGCCCAGGCCGTGTGTCGCCACCAGGCCGCGCAAGACCTCGACGACACCGCCGCCAAAGGTGTTGATTGTGGCGCGGCGGTACTCGTGTTCCAGGTCGCCGTGGAGCATGGTGCCGGCGCTGCCCGCGGCAATCAGCGAGTGCGGGCCGACCACGTCCATCAGCAGCCGGCAGATCTCCAGCATGATCTCGGTCGAGTAGACCTTGATAGCAGAGGGGAAGACGGCGTCCATGGCGTGGTGGTCCAGGCTCCAGGACATGCGGGCGTTCATCACACGCATGGCTTCCAGGTGGGCGTAGACCTCGGCCAGGTTGCGCTGGGCGGTCGGATCGTCGATTACGCGCGTACCGGCGGCGTTGCGGGTGTTGCGGGCCCAGTCGAGGGCTTCGCGGAACAGCTTCCAGCCCTGGATACCCCAGGCGGCCAGGCCGATCCGCTCGTGGTTGAGCTGCTCGGTAATGAGGCGCCAGCCGCCGTTTTCCTCGCCGATGATCATGTCCAGCGGGACCTTTACATCGGTGTAGTAGCTGACATTGGTACGTACACTACCGACCGTCTCGATCGGTCCGTAGGAAAAGCCCGGATCCTTCGTGTCGACGACCAGGATGGAAATACCCTTGTGTTTTTTCGCTTCCGGGTCGGTGCGTGCGGCGAGCCAGACGTAGTCGGCGCCCTCGGCGCCACTGGTGTAGACCTTGTTGCCGTTGACCAGGTAGTGATCGTCCTTCTTGACCGCTGCCGTCGTCAGCG
>CAYGOX010000184.1:251-2864 GCA_964351485.1 uncultured Halioglobus sp. | reverse complement strand
TGCTGGCCTCGGACACATCCTTGCGCGCTACCAGCAGCGTATCAACGGCCACGGTGGCGATATCGGTTTCATTGCCGGGCAGGTCATAGGTGAGTGCAGGAATGATTTTTGGCTTCATGTTGGGCGCGGTGTAGCCGATGCGGAAGTGCAGCGCACCGCTGGCAATGCCCGGGAGGAAGCGTTTCTTCTGGGCGTCGGTGCCGCGGCTCATAATGGCCGGCCCCACGGTGTTGAGGGTTACAAACGGGGTAGGGGCCCCGGCCAGCAACGCCTCTTCGTAGCGGATGAGTTGCTCGCTCTCGGTCAGGCCGCGTCCGCCATAGGCTTCTGGCCAGCCCACGGCCAGCATCTGGTCCTTGCCCTGCTGGCGAATCAGTTCCTTGTACAGGTCGCCGCTTTCGGCGTTGCGCAATTCATCGCGGTACTCGGGCTTGATCAGGTTTGAAAAATAGGCGCGAAACTCCCGGCGAAGTTCCTGCTGGCTTTCGGTGTAATCGACGAACATGGGTGGTGCTCCGTGTGAATCGTCAGGACATAATATTGATTTTGAATTCAAATTCAACTATTTTGCACCTCATGACATCAACCGGCACCACGACAGGTACAAAAGCGGGTACGACGGGCGGGCGTACGCAGGGGGCAACTTCGACCCCCGGCACCACCGCGCGCAGCGCCCGGGGCGAGCGTGCCCGGGCGGGCCTGAAGGCCGCCGCGCTGCGGGTGCTGGAGCGGCAGGGCTACCACAAGATGCGCATCGCGGATGTCACCCGCGAGGCCGGGGTGGCCCAGGGGTTGTTCTATCACTACTTCAAGGATCTGAAATCGCTGACGCTGGAAGTGCTGACCGATTTCGCGCAGGCCAGCAACGACCCGGCAGCGATTGAGAAAGACGTACCCCGGGGCGACTGGTACGCCCGAATCTACGCGCACAACCTGCTGGTGGTGCGCAGCTACGCCAAGCGTCCCGGCGTCATGCGCTGCATGCTGCAGATGGCCGACGAGGAGCCCGAATTCTGCGCGATGCCCAGCGGAGCCTAACGCAACCAGCTGATGTGGCTGGGGGACGTGATGCCCAAGCTGTTTCCCGATGTGGAATTCAAGCGGCACCAGGCCCTGATGGTGGTCTATTCGCTGGCCGGCATTGGCGAAGGATTGATGCGCGAGTACTTTATCAACCAGAGCAAGACCCTGCGGGCCGCGCGCCTGTCGGTGGAGTCTTTCGCCGAATTGCTCACCACCATGTTTTACCGCGCGCTGTTCCTGAGCCATCCGGACCAGGCGCAGCTCAACTACACCCGAAACCTGGGCGATATGGCCCGGACCCATTGAGTCAGTACAGAGGCAACAACGATGGATTTCAATTTTTCCGACGACCAGAACGCCATTCGCGATCTCGCCTACCAGATCTTCACCGACCGGGCGACCGACGAGTTCCTGCTCGAGTTCTCCCGGAGTGACAACACCTACGACGAGCCGCTCTGGCAGACGCTGGCGGAGCAGGGTCTGCTGGGTATTGCCGTGCCGGAATCGGCCGGCGGCACCGGCCTGGGCCTGATCGAGCTGTGCCTGATCCTGGAAGAGCAGGGGCGTCGCGTCGCGCCTGTTCCCCTGTACGCCTCGCTGGTATTGGGCGGTCTGCCCGTGGCCGAGTTCGGTAGCGAAGCCCAGCAGCAGGCCTACCTGAAGCCGCTGGTAGAGGGCAGCCTGAAAATGAGCGCCGCCATTGCCGAACTGGGGATGAGCGCGGCGCTGGCCACCGAGGTGACCGCGCGCAAGCAGGGTAGCGGGTGGACCCTGAGCGGTGAGCGGGCCGCGGTGCCCGACGGCGCGGTGGCCGACGTGATCCTGGTCCCGGCGCGCGATGAGTCCGGTGCCAGCTGTGTCTTTCTGGTTAATACCGCCAGCGAGGGCGTGACGGTCACGCCGGTCGAGATCGGCCTGTCCGGCCAGCGCGCCGCGCACCTGTCACTGGCCGACGTCAACGTCGATGAGGCCGCGCTGCTCGGTGCGGCGGGCGAGGGCGACGCCATCGTCGAGTGGCTTGAGCAGCGCGCCAATATCGGTCACTGCGCACTCCAGGTGGGTGTCACCGAGGAGGCCATGAAGCGCACCGCGGCCTATATTTCGGAGCGCAAGCAGTTCGGCGTACCGCTGGGCTCCTTTCAGGCGCTGGCCATGCGTATGGCCGACAGCTATATCGACGTCGAGGCCATCCGCTCCACCTACTGGCTGGCGTTGTGGCGCCTGAGCGAGAACAAGGACGCCCGCGCCGAGGTGCGCGCGGCCAAGTGGTGGGCGTGTGACGCCGCGCACCGCGTGGTGTGTACGGCGCAGCATCTTCACGGTGGCATCGGGGTCGATGTCGAATACCCGATCCACCGCTTCTACCTGCTGGCCAAGATGATCAGCTTTTCGCTGGGTAACGCCAGCCAGCAGCTGGAAAAGCTCGGAGCACTGCTGGCCAGTGACGACGACCTGGGCTTCCGCGCCCTGGAAATTTAGGCGAGGACGGAAATAGCCCATGGCTGAACGTTCACTGGAGGCGCGGATAGACCGCCTCGAGTCACTCGATGAGATCCGCCAGCTGGTGGCGAAATACTCGCTGTCGCTGGA
>CAYGOX010000184.1:0-234 GCA_964351485.1 uncultured Halioglobus sp. | reverse complement strand
CGACCTCGATGCGCACGTGAACCTGTTTGCGCCGGACATCCGGGTGAGTCGCGAGGCGGTGGGCCGCGCCCATCTCAAGCGCTGGCTGGATGACACGCTGCGCCTGCAGTTCACCGGCACGTCGCATCACATCGGCAATCACATCATCGAGTTCGACGATCCGGATCACGCGCACGGCGTGGTGTATTCCAAGAACGAGCACGAGACCCCCTGTGAAAATGGCGATACCGAGTG